>JAXHVG010000272.1:0-3708 GCA_034189245.1 Caldifarciminota bacterium | reverse complement strand
CCAATTGTGCTCACGCGCATATTCCACTGCTTCAATTGTCTCTGTCAATGTACCTATCTGGTTGAGTTTTATCAGTATGGAGTTTGCTGCATCCTCTTCAATACCCCGTTTGAGCAATTTGGTATTTGTGACGAATATATCATCACCGACAATCTGTATCCTGTCTCCCAATACCTTGTTCATCTTTTTCCATCCATCCCAGTCATTCTCAGAAAGACCATCCTCAATGGACAGAACCGGGTATTGGTCAATCCATTCACTGTATTTATCAATGAGATAATCACTGTCAACAGTACTGCCTTCAAATACATAGCCGTCTTCTGCAGCAAAGGATGATGCGGCTGCATCAATAGCAAAACAGATGTCCTCTCCGGGTTTCAGTCCCGCTTTCTCCACTGCTTTCATCAAAAGGTCCAGTGCTTCTTCATTACCGGAGAGCATAGGTGCAAAACCGCCCTCATCCCCGACACCTGTTGCAAGATTCTTTTCATTGAGGAGTTTCTTCAATGCATGGAATACCTCGGCATTGATCCTCACCGCCTCTTTGATTGACACAGCACTGACAGGCATGATCATAAATTCCTGTATATCCAGATTATTATCTGCATGTTCTCCGCCATTTATTACATTACTCATAGGCACAGGCATCTTATAAGGTGTAATCCCGCCAATATACCTGAAGAGCGGCATGCCCAGTTCATTTGCACTGGCTTTTGCAGATGCAACTGACACTGCCAGAATGGCATTTGCACCGAGTTTTGATTTATTGTCTGTTCCATCCAGATCATTCAGTACATTATCTATATTTCTCTGATCATCACTCTCAAGGCCTGCCAGTCCGCCGCGTATCTTTTCATTGATATTCTTAACAGCATTCTCCACACCTTTTCCGGAATATCTTGAAGGATCATTATCCCTCAGTTCTATTGCCTCCCTCTCTCCTGTTGATGCTCCTGACGGGACTGCGAATCTGCCTGCTATGCCGGACTCAAGCCAGACCTCTGCTTCAACAGTAGGATTGCCCCTTGAATCAAGTATCTCTCTTCCTTTAATATCTATTATCTGTGACATATTAACCTCCTTAGAGTTTCTTCTTTAATATCTCATTTACAATATGCGGGTCAGCCTTGCCCCTGCTCTCCCTCATTACCTGTCCGACAAAAAATCCGAACAGTTTTCTTTCACCATTCCTGTATCTCTTGACTTCTCCGGGATTCTTATCAATAACAGTATCTATCAGTTCTTCTATCTCACTGCTGTCTGATGTCTGTTCCAGACCCATTTCACTTACAATAACACGGGGTTCTTTGCCTGTTTCATACATCTGCCGGAGTACTGTGCCTGCTGCATTGAGGTTTATTTTCTTTGATTCAATCATAAGAAGAAGACTGTTGAACTGCTGAGGGCTGAATCCTATCTGCATAATATCAATACTCTCTCTATTGAGTATTGCAGGTATCTCTTTTATGAAAAAATTAATTGAACGCTGTTCATTGTTTATTCCCTTCATACTCTCTTCAAAGAAATCAGCGAGCTGACTGTCACTGACAAGTATTTCAGCAATATCATCCTTTAAATCATATATTTGCGAAAGCCTATGCTTCTTCTCCTGAGGCATTTCCGGCAGTCCCTTGCGGATATCGCTTATAAACTGGTCTGTTAGAATCAGTGAAGGAAGATCCGGTTCGGTGAAGTAACGGTAATCACCTGCTGTTTCCTTCTTCCTCATTGCCTGAACTGACTGCTGTTTCTCATTGTACAAAAGTGTCTCACTGATAATATCCATGCCTGATTTTTTCATTGCACTCTGTCTTTTGACCTCTGCTTCAATACCAAAGCTCACTGCTTTGAATGAATTGAGATTCTTTATCTCTGTCTTTGTCCCCAGTTCATCGGACTCCCTCTCCCTTATGGAAATATTGGGTTCAGCACGCATCTGCCCCTTCTCCATATTGGCATCCGATACACCGCAGTAACGGATTATTCTTCTCAGTTTTTTGAGATATTCAACAGCATCCGCACTGTTTTCTATATCCGGTTCAGTAACAATTTCTATAAGACCGACACCTGCTCTATTGAAATCCACAAGTGTATCCCTGTCAATATCATGTATCAATTTGCCCGAGTCCTCCTCTATGTGAAGACGCCTTATTCTTATACGCCTGCCGCTGTCAAGTGTAATACTGCCGTTCTCCGCAATGGGATATTTAAACTGTGTAATCTGATAGCCCTTGGGCAGATCGGGATAGAAATAATTTTTGCGGGCAAACCCTGATTCCATATTAATGCTGCAGCCCAGTGCAAGCGCAGCCTTTACCGCCTTCCTCACCGCACTGCGGTTTATAACCGGCATTATCCCTGGCATTCCCATACAGATGGGGCATATATTGGTATTGGGTTCATCCCCGAATTGTGTTGAGCAATTACAGAAGAGCTTGGACCTTGTATTGAGCTGAAGGTGAACCTCCATGCCTATTGTCGTAATATACTGATTCATGACTGACTCCAGAGTTTTTCTGTTTTGCCTGCAAAATCCAGAACATCCAAATCCCTGTATCTGCCGCCAATGATCTGCATGCCGACAGGCAGTTCCCTGCATACACCTGCCGGTATGCTTACAGAAGGCAGGTTTGCGAGATTGCAGAATGCTGTCAGTGAATCCGAGAGGTGCATTTGAAGGGGATTGTCCACTCTCTCTCCTATCCTGAACGGAGGATTGAGTGTTGTGGGTATAATAAGAAAATCCGTTTCTGAGAACAGTTTGGCTGTCTGCTGCACCAGCTGATTTCTTATCCTGCAGGATGACTTGTAATACTTCCCCTCATCATTGCTGAGGAAATATGTGCCTGTCATTATTCTTCTCTTTACTTCTTTACCGAAACCCTCACCGCGCACAGTGGAATAGACATCAAAGAGCGTCTCTGCCCTGTCTATCTGATAACCGTATTTTATACCGTCATATCTTGCCAGATTGCTTGACGCCTCGCCCATTGAGAGAATTTGATATACTGCAATTGAATGTTCAAAATATTCTATATTCACCGGTTTTACTGTAAATCCCTTTTCTCTGAGCATATCAATGCGTTCTCTGTATAACCCCGCATAATCACTGTCAAGGTCTTCCATATCCTCAAGATAACCTATAACAGGTTCGGATATCTCATGCTTCTCAATCTTCTCAATCAATGTTGAATCATATCTGTCCGGTCCTCTTACTGAATCAAAGAGTATCTCCGCATCACTGACAGTTTCTGCGAGCATGCCTACTGTATCAAGTGATGAGGAAAATGCTGTCAGACCGAATCGGGACACTGTGCCGTATGACGGCTTGAACCCCACAGTATTGCAGAATGAAGCGGGCTGACGGACAGACCCGCCGGTATCAGACCCAAGGGCAACTGTGCAGTGGCCGGCTGCAACAGCAGCAGCACTGCCTCCGCTTGAACCGCCGGGCACATAATCCCTCTTTAATGGATTGATTGTAGTCCCAAAATAGGAATTTTCTGTTGATGAGCCCATTGCAAACTCATCCATATTGGTCTTGCCGATAATCAGGCCGCCTGCATTCCTGATCCTCTCAACAACAGTTGCATCGTAAGGTGAGATGAAGTTTTCCAGTATCTTTGACCCGCATGTCATCCTCAGATTCTTTACTGCGAAATTGTCCTTTATACCGACAGGTATACCGTCCAGGAGTGACTGCGGTTT
>JAXHVG010000271.1:0-2780 GCA_034189245.1 Caldifarciminota bacterium | reverse complement strand
CGCGCATCAAGATAATTCCACCTGTACCTGACGGAAACATCTCTGTATTCTACGGCACTGATTCCATATTCAAAGCGGATAATATTGACATAGATTCCGATACTGTACTCTATGAAATCCCTGTGACTGACAATATGATAACAGGCTTCCATCTCTGTGCATTCATAACAGGCAATGATTCTCTGCAGGACAGGACAATGAAGAATATATACATATCTGTTGATAATTCCATGAAAGACCTGAAACCCAGGATTACTACAGACATGGAGAACTATGAACCGGGTGACACTGTCAAACTTACAATCACAACTGATGACAGGGGTGAAGTGCAGGCTATTGTCTCTGTTGTGGATAAATCCGTACTGATGCTCACTAATTATTCACTGCATAATCCGCTGCAGAGATTTCATAACTCATATCCCAATACATTTCAGTTATTCTCATCATATAATCTCATGTCCAACTACTATTCACCATACTACGGAAACAGGGGTGCCGGATATGAGATGACTACTGATAAAGCTGTAACGTTTCAGAAGTCCGTGGTACTTGAAGAAGAGATGGAAAGCAAACCCTCCCCAAGCAAGCCATCAGTCCCATCACAGCTGCAGCCTCAGCCGCAGATAAGGAAAGATTTCAGGAAAACCGTGTATTTCAATGCTGCTGTCAATGTGAAGAATGGGCGCAGAGAAGTGACTTTCAAACTGCCGGACAATACAACAGAATATGAGATATCGGTTATTCTGGTGAGTAAAGATAAATTCGGATACACTTCAAAGAATATAAAGGCATCAAAGAAACTGATGATCAATGACGCACTGCCGATGTTTTTAAGGCCGGGGGACAGGGTGGCAATTGCCTGTCTTGTACTGGACAATACCAAAGTGTCAGGCCCTGTTGAAACAGGCATTGAAGAGATCAGTCTTGATATTGAAAGCAAGAAGAAGAAGAGCATCAAACCTGTAAACAACAAAGCATTCTTTTCAATTGATGCAGACATACCGTACAGTGATTCACTCAAAGTGATGTTTTCAGCCCGCAAATCCGTTTATTCGGACTATGTGGAGAAGACAATTCCCATAATAGATAAACATGTATTTGAACACAATGCACTGTTCAGTTTCACTCGTGACTCTGTCACTGAGAGGATTATCCTGGGTGATGATATTATCAAGAATATTTCCATTGTGGACATAACACTCTCCTCATCAAGAATAACAGGGATGACACTGCCGCTCAAATATCTCCATGATTATGAGTATCTCTGTCTTGAACAGAGGTTGTCACGCATCCTTCCCCTTATCACAGGAGAAGAGATATTCAATGAATATAATATGGGGCCTGTACTGGGAAGAGAGCTGCGCAATGCAGTGAAAACCGTATTGAAGGATATTCCCAAGTATCAGAGCAGCAATGGCGGGTTCATGTACTATGAAGACAGCAGATTTGTCAGTGAATACCTATCTCTATACACCATGTATGTAATGAAGCTTGCTCTGGACAATGGATACTCCCTGCCGCAGGATGCAATAGACAGGGGCATTGAATACATAGAGAGGATTGCAGTATCAGAACTCTCCGGTGTCTGGAATTACTCCAATTATGCACGCTGGTCTATCAGAAATAATGCTGTCTATATACTTGCTCTGTACGGCAATACAGATTATGGGAATCAGCTCAATGATATATTCAAGAACAGGGATAAACTGTATCTCTCCTCAAAGGCAAAACTCCTTGAAACACTGGATATTTACGGTGACCGGACAAGCAGGGATACACTTGTTGATGAGATAAGGAGTCTGATAACACATGAAACCGAATATGCATTCTATGATGACGGACTGTCTGACAGATGGCTCTTCCAGAATGATATAAAGAACAGTGCTGCTGTTCTGAAATCACTGCTCAGTGTATATGGAGAATATGAAAAAGCCCCTCTCATTGTCAATTTCTTCCGCAAGAGGATAAAACAGGGTTTCTGGGTCAATACGCATACCACTGCACTTGTTCTGGAGGCATTGACTGAATTCTACAGGATATTTGAGAAGGATCCCCCGCGGTTCAATGCATCTGCTGTATTGAATGATGAGACAGTCATGCAGGCGCAGTTCAGAGGCAGGGAGGATTACAAGAGAGAAAGCACCATAAGAGGCGGGGATATGAAACAGGGTAAGAACATACTTGAGCTTATCAAGAAGGGCCAGGGTGTGCTTTACTATACAATTGACTATAAATATGCCAGGAAGGATTACCCCGGTCCACTCTATAATGGCTTTGAGGTAAAGAGGACAATAAGGACAATGCAGGGCAAGGAAGTGACAAAACTGCGCAGGGGCGAGATATATGAAATAACAGTGGATATCAGCACAAATAAATCCCGCTCATTTGTCACAATTGACGACCCGCTCCCTGCAGGTGTCACTATAATAAAGAAGGGTTTTGCAACAGAAAAAGCCAATCTCACAGGTGACAATTACCGTTCATATTACTGGGGCGGATTTGCACATGAGGAATTCTACAGGGACAGGGCTGTTGCATCAGCTATTTATCTGGGAACCGGCAAGCATTCATACTCATACTATGTAAAGGCAGTTGCATCAGGCAGTTTCAAGCATCCGCCTCTCATGGTATTTGAGATGTACACACCCTCAGTATTCGGCAGAACAGGCGGAAGCAGACTGGAAATTGAACAGTAGGTTTACTCACCCATTGCCTTGAGGACTATGCGCTTCTTTCTCTGACCATCAAACTCTGCGTAGAATATCTGTTCCCAGGGTCCC
>JAXHVG010000270.1:0-4345 GCA_034189245.1 Caldifarciminota bacterium | reverse complement strand
GAACCCCTCAATATCCCATCTCTTGTCCACATTGCCGTCAATACTCAGTTCAAGGGACTGATTCAAATCCATGCTGCCCCTGTCACTGACATTGATTGACACACCCTTCATGCCGGTGACAAATACTTGATCACCGGATTCAACTGCATATACATCCCCTACTGCAGTGTCACCGGTTTCATCACCGGAAAATCTGTAATTCCTGTATTTAACAGGTGGTGAGAGTATTTCAAATATCACCTTCAGTGAATCATATTCCGTACTTTTCAGTTCAAGCATACCGGCAGTAAAACTGTAATCAATACCCTCTTCCAGCACAATACTGTCTCCCTGTACAATAATATTGTCACCCTCTACAACATATTCAATCTGATAGTTCTCCGGTATACTGCCTGTGAAATTCAATGTATCAGCAAATAGAATACCGGGGATAATCAGAAATATTATAATCAGCAATCTCATCTGAGCCGTATCTTCTTCAGTCCTTTATGGAAGAATACAATACTGTCACTGTCAACAGTAAATTCTGTCACAGGCATCTCAATACTGCTTCTCAATTCAAAGCCATGAGCATATACTGTGCCGCTGCTGTCTGCATATACAATACCGTCCCTGACAATACAAAAGGAGGCAATATTCCCTTCAGTATGCAGGATTGTGTCAATACCAACAGGGGTGAGCCTGATAATCATACTGCCTGCTGAACAGAATGCATTGCCTGCAGGACCGGATATAAGTGATGTGAGATTATTCATTTTTGTACTCATTTGATCCCTGGTCATATCAGCTGTCTTTACTGCTAAAATTCCGGTATGCTCATTAAAGAGATATATATGTGAGGATGTTACTGCAAGATGCGAATAATGCCGGGAAAGCTCCCTCTGCCTTATATTCCTGCCGCCTGAGGATAAAGTTATTATGCTTCCTGACATGAGAATATGAATGCGTGTCCGGCTGCAGTCAATATCATTTATCTGTGAAGCAAAACTCTTCTGCCAGAGCAGGCTGCCATTCTCATAGACAGTCAGTTCATTATCCCTGTAAACAGCATAAAACCCCGGTTTGACTAATTCAATGCCCCTTCCGGCATCTCTGTCAGGTCTGAATGAAAAGAAGAGGAATGTGCTGCTAAGCAGACATATTCCTGTCACTTTCAATATTTTTAATATGTTCCTCATCAACATTTACCGGATAATTACCACTGAAACAAGCATTGCAGAAACCAAGCGGATTATCCGCACCGACACCCTCTATCAGTCCCTCAATGGACAGATAGTGAAGAGAATCGGCATTTATCTCATTCTTTATATCCTCAAGTTCTATCTTATTGGCTATGAATTCCTCTGATCTCTGCATATCAATACCGAAATAACACGGATAGCGCAGCGGAGGACTGTAGACAGCAAAATGAACTTCCTCGGCTCCTGCATTGCGCACAATCTGCACAATTGACTTTGATGTATTGCCCCTCACAATGGAATCATCTATGAGGAGTATTCTCTTGTTTTCTATTTCAGCTTTTATGGGATTGAGTTTCTCCCTCACTGCATTCATCCTGTCTGTTGAGCCGGGCATAATGAAAGTCCTGCCTATATATCTGTTCTTTATCAGTCCTTCCCTGTACGGTATGCCCAGTCTGCCTGCACATGCCAGTGCAGCTGTGCGCGATGTATCGGGAACAGGCATGCATACATCAAAATTACCCGCCTTATCTGCAATTTCATCAGCAAGTTTCTCGCCCAGACGCAGTCTTGCCTTATACACATTAATACTGTCTATTGTTGAATCAGGGCGTGCAAAATAGACCCATTCAAATATGCATGACGATCTCTTCTGACCTGCAATCACTCTTGAATGAAGTTCATTGCTGTTATTTATGAATATCACTTCACCGGGTCTTACATCCCTGTAATTCTCCATACCTATTATATCCAGTGATACTGATTCTGATGAAAAGGCGTATTTGCCATTCTTCTCACCGTATATGAGAGGCCGGAAACCCCGGGGATCCCTGAATGACACAAAACCGACATCAGCTATATAAGCTATGACAGAATAACTGCCCTTTACTTCCTCAAATACCCTGCCGGCTGCACTGCATACTGCATCAAAATCCGTCTTCCCTGTCTCTGAGAGATAGTATGCGAATAGATTCAGTATGATCTCCACATCAACCTCAGTATTGATATAACGTTTATACTGCTTCTGCAGTTTATTTTTCAGTTCATGATAATTGAAGACATTGCCATTGTGAGCCATAATAATACCGTGCGGTGTATTGGTAAAGAGCGGCTGGGCATTGACTACACCGCCGCTGCCTATTGTCGGATATCTCACATGGCCTATGCCTATCTTCCCTGTGAGAAGATTCATGTCACTGGGCGAGAAGGAATTGCCTACAAGACCCTGATTCTTCTTGATTATGAATTTATTGTCATAGGTTCCTATACCGCATGAGTCCTGTCCCCTGTGCTGAATCATCTTTAGTCCCCTGTAAACATCAAGGAATGTCTTGTCTGAATTGATCACTGCGAATATTCCGCACATATAATGTCTCCGCCTTTTATTTTCCTGCCATTGATAAAATCCGCCGCATTCATTTTTCTTTCACCATCCAGCTGCATGATCTCAAGATTGACACTGCCCTTCCGGGCATAGAGTACTATTCTGCTGCCGGATATTTCAATGAGGCCTGGTGTTCTCATTGTACTGTTTTCATTGAGTCTGCTTGAAAACAGTTTGATTCTTCTTTCACCCAGATAAGCTCTTATACCGTATTCGGAAAGTCCGTTTATCATATTGTTGAGTGTCTTACAGTCCCAATGCGTGCAGTATGCCAGTTCATCCCTTTTAATCTTCGGGGCATATGTTGCAGCCTCATCATCCTGCTGTCTCAGTGCTGCCGGGCTCTCCCAGTCATACTGCCTGAACATATCTACAGCCCTTTCAATAATTTTCTCAGTAAGGTCCCCGGAAGTCATGTCAGGCTCTATATCCAGTATTTCCTGCATAATAATAGGACCTGCATCCATCTTCTTTACCATTTTTATGAATGATACACCTGTCTTCTCCTCCCCATTCATGATGACCCTGTTGATTGGAGCAGCCCCGCGGTATTCAGGAAGCAGAGACGGATGAATATTTACAGGCATTTTCCCGGGTATTGACAGGAATGCCTCTGACAGAATATGCCCATAGCTGAAGACAAGGAAGAAATCCGCCGGATTTTCTCTGAGTATTTCCATGAAGTCCTCACTGCATGGCTCATCTGTCTTGAGTGTTTCAATACCGGCATGCCGGGCATACTCTGCTACAGGTGTTTCAGACATGCGCCTGCCCCTGCCTTTCGGCCTGTCAGTATTTGTCACGACATATTTGAAATGCGCATTGCCCGTTGTTTTTCCCAGGAACCGGGATGCTATGTAATCATTGCCAATAAAAGCAAATTCAGCCATTCTCTTTAAGGTCTTGTGTGTCTTCTATCTTCTTTGTAATGGATGATTTGAGTATCTGTATCTCTACCTTGGGTGTTATCTCAAGATTCACAATATCATCCTTGATGGATGTCACTGTACCGAGAATACCCGCCTGAGTAAGGACATTGTCTCCCTTCCTCAGTTCCTCAAGCATTTTCTTATGCTTCTTGCTTGCCCTCTGCTGGGGGAGAATAAACAGCAGATAGAGAGCCACAAACATTATGATTATGGGTAAAAATGATATAAGCGGATTGCCGCCCGGTGATTCACCGCCATTATTCTGTAGAAACAACATTGTTCTTATTAACATCTTTCCTCCTGTTTATTAAAAAGTGTTATACTAAATGACTTATCTGTAATGTCAACAGTCAATTGACTAATCTGAGAAGAAACATATTGGGACCTTCCGGTTTTTCCCGGAATTCAAATCCCGTATTCTTGATTTCACTTATTGATTCTTCCCTGTAATCGGGTACTACTATATCATACCGGCCATTGAGCTTCCGGGTAATGCTGTCCACTGATTCAATAAAACCTTCCTTACTGTAATCAGTGAGATTTATTACTGTATCATTCTTCCTTATATAGAATTTACTGCCCTCAGCAGAATATACATTGCAGTTCCTGTTAAGCCACTCTATAGATTCACTGCAGGGGGCAATAATCTTCCAGCCTGCTGTTATATGCCGGTTTGACTGCCGGAAATCATTTTCCGTGAGTATTGCTTTTTTAATTTCGCCACTGCCGCTGAATTCACCTGAGAGAATAAAGAAGCGCTCAATGACTTCAAAGCCCGCCTTTTTTGCAATATGAAGGGAAGCATAATTCTTGTAATAGGTTGAAAACTCAATATGATTAGCATTGCCTGC
>JAXHVG010000027.1:0-5333 GCA_034189245.1 Caldifarciminota bacterium | reverse complement strand
TAAAAAGGAATTACTCAACAAATTGCTTGAAAGGGAGAGCATAGAGACAACAGGCATAGGTCATGGTGTTGCTATACCCCATGCAAGGACAGAAAGTGTGGACGGGCTTGCCATGTGTTTTGGACTCTCCGAAAAGGGCATTGAGTTCAATTCACTGGACAATAAACCTGTGCATATTATTTTTCTCATTGCATCCAATGAGGAAAACAAGAATAATTATATTCAGCTCCTGGCAAGGATTTCACGGATATGCAGAAAACAGTCATTCAGGGAAAAGATAATGAAAGCGGAGACTGCTGATGATGTGCTCTCCATTTTTGAAGAGGAAGAATGTGTTTAAATGCCGGATTATCAGGCAATTGTTATTGGCGGCGGTCACGCCGGCATTGAAGCGGTAAACATCCTCAATCTCCTCAAGGTTAAAACTCTCCTCATAACACCAAACTCAGACAAAATCGGATATCCTTCATGTAATCCTTCAATTGGGGGTATTGCAAAGAGCCACCTTGTTTATGAGCTGGATGCAATGGGAGGGCTTATGCCCGTTGTCACTGACCGGACGGGTCTGCATTTCAAATTACTCAATTCATCCAAGGGTCCTGCTGTCTGGTCATTGAGGGTTCAGATTGACACTGACAGATACACTGCTGTGATGCGCGATACAATCAGGGCAATGGATTACATTACTATATTGGAAGATACTGCCGAAGAAATACGGACTGATTCAGACAATGTCAGAGGAATACTGACACAGTCAGGAGAGAGTATTGATGCAGAAAATATTATTCTCTGCACAGGCACTTTCCTCAATGGGATTATTCACATCGGAAATAAAACCATAAGCGGCGGCAGATACAACGATCATTCATCAGAGCGTCTCTCAGAGAGCCTTGTCTCCATGGGTTACAGAACAATGAGGCTCAAGACAGGAACAAGTCCCCGCATATTGGGGAATTCCATTAATTTCAGCAAATTGACAAAACAGCCCGGTGAGAACAATACAGGCACATTCTCCATTACAACAGAGCGTATTGACAATTCAGAATTCTGTTATATCACGAGAACGAATAAAGAGACACATTCAGTAATTGAAAAAAATCTGAAGCTATCTGCTCTCTATTCAGAGCAGATATCGGGCACAGGCCCAAAGTACTGTCCCTCCATTGAGGATAAGATAGTGAAGTTCAATCACAGGGACTCCCATACTGTGTTCATTGAACCGATGGGCCTCAGTTCTGACATTTATTATCTTAATGGCGCCTCTACATCCCTGCCTGTTGAGAAGCAGTATCAATTCATACACACAATAGAGGGACTGGAGAATGCAGAGTTTAAAACACCGGGATATGCCATAGAGTATGATTTCATACCGCCCGGCCATCTACGCCCCACACTTGAATCATCCGTGATAAATGGTCTGTACTTTGCAGGCCAGATCAATGGCTCAAGCGGATATGAAGAGGCTGCCGCACAGGGCTATGCTGCCGGACTCAATGCAGGGATGTCTGCACTGAGAAGAGAACCTGTTATCTTCAGCAGATATAATTCATACACAGGTGTGATGATTGATGACCTGCTCAAGAAGGAGATAACAGAACCCTACAGGCTCTTCACCTCCCGTTCAGAGAACAGGCTTGTCTTGAGGCAGGATAATGCCTTTATAAGGATGAAGTCTATAATTGACAGTATTGATATTGACTCCCCTGCACTGAGACAATACAGATGCCTTGAGAAGGAATCAGCGGAATTGAAGCGGGTTGTTCTTGATAAGGAGGGGCTGCCTCACGGTGCATTTGAGAAATTCCGTGACCCTGCTGTTGAATTCTCTGTCTTCAGGAATATGCTTTCCGATTTTTCCTACCATGCATGCCTCTATGTTTATTCCCAGATGAAATACAGGGGATATATAAAGAGGTTTGAAACACTCTCAGGAAAAATAGAGAAGATGAAAGACAGAAAGGTGCGGAATCTTGATTTCATACTGAATTCCAATCTCATCTCCAAGGAATCCAAATCAATTATTGAAAAGCACAGTATTGAGAGGATCTCAGATCTTATCGGACTTATAAATCCTGCTGATATTGAGAATATTATTATCTATATTCTCGGCAAAAAGGACTAATCCTCGGATTTCTTCCGGGTACAGTCAGCACATGTATTTGTTTCAGTGTTCTTCTGTGAAGCCCTCTGTTCCTTTTTCTTGTAATCATTCACATAAAACCCCTCTCCCTTGAATATGACATTGGGATTGTAGCTTATTATGCGTTCTGCTTTACTGCTGCATTTGGGACAGCGTATATCGGGGTTCTCAGACATCTTGTGGAACACCTCAAACTCATGCTTGCATTTTTTGCACTGATAATCGTATGTCGGCACTTATAACTCCATTAAAAAAAGAAAGGGGAGTTAAAAACTCCCCTTTTATTCACATTTCGGCAATTAATACATGCCGCCCATGCCTCCGGGCATTCCTCCGCCTCCGGGCATTGGTGCTTTATCTTCCTCTTCAGGAATATCTGCTATCATACATTCTGTTGTGAGAAGCAGTGATGCAATTGATGCTGCATTCTGAATAGCTATTCTTGACACCTTTGTCGGGTCAATAACACCTGCTTCAAACATATCTTCAACCTTGTCTGTAACAACATTGAATCCTGCAGTTTTCTTTGCATTAGCAACTTCATTTACAACAACAGATGCTTCCTTGCCTGCATTCTTCAGTATCTGCCTTATGGGGGCTTCAACTGCCTTCTTTATAATCTCAACACCGATCTGTTCATCCTCGGGTTTCAGATTGAGACTGTCAAGTGCTGTTCTTGCTCTGAGATATGCAACTCCGCCTCCGGGGACAATACCCTCTTCAACAGCTGCTCTTGTTGCATGAAGTGCATCCTCAACCCTTGCCTTCTTCTCTTTCATCTCCACTTCTGTTGCTGCGCCTACATTGATTCTGGCAACTCCGCCTGCGAGTTTTGCAAGACGCTCCTGAAGTTTCTCTTTGTCATAGTCTGAATCAGTGTCATCAATCTGTTTTCTGATCTGTGCAACCCTTGCATCAATGTCTTTCTTCTTTCCTTTGCCCTCAACAATTGTTGTATTGTCTTTGTCAATAATTATCTTGTGAGCAATACCCAGGTCAGTGATATCGGCTGTATCCAGTTTCATACCCTGTTCCTCTGATATCACATTGCCGCCTGTCAGCACTGCTATATCCTTGAGCATCTCCTTTCTCCTGTCACCGTATCCCGGTGCCTTTACTGCTGCTGCCTGAAGTGTGCCGCGCAGTTTATTGACAACGAGTGTTGCTAGCGGTTCGCCTTCTATATCCTCTGCAATGATGATGAGGGGCTTGCCTGCCTGTGCAACCTTTTCAAGAACAGGAAGGAGTTCCTTCATGTTTGTTACCTTTTTATCTGTAATGAGAATATAGACATCTTCCAGTTCTGCTGTCATTTTGTCTGAATCTGTTACAAAATAAGGTGAAAGATATCCGCGGTCAAACTGCATGCCTTCTACAAGGTCCAATTCTATGGCAAATGTCTTGCCCTCTTCAACAGTGATAACTCCATCCTGGCCTGCCTTTTCCATTGCCTCTGCAATCTTCTCTCCTATCTCTTTGTCATTATTGGCTGATATTGCAGCAACCTGGGCTATTTCAGTTTTGCCCTTTGTTGCTTTCTTGATCTTCTTCAGTTCATCAACAATGATCCCAACAGCCTTATCTATACCCCTCTTTATTGCCATGGGGTTTCTGCCTGCTGTTACATTCTTGAGACCCTCTGCATATATTGCCTGGGCAAGAACTGTTGCTGTTGTTGTTCCGTCACCTGCAACATCGGATGTTTTGCTTGCAACTTCCTTGACCATCTGAGCGCCCATATTCTGGAATGCCTCTTCAAGTTCAATTTCCTTTGCAACAGTGACACCGTCTTTTGTGATTGTCGGTGCACCGAATTTCTTCTCAATTGCCACATTACGTCCCTTGGGACCGAGTGTAACCCTAACGGCATCTGCAAGTTTATTGACTCCTTCCAGAATCTCCTTGCGTGCATCATCAGAATAAATTAGTTGTTTGCCTGCCATATTTACCTCCAATTACTTTATTTTTGCTAATATATCTGTCTGTTCCATTATAATATAGTTCTCCCCTTCAAATTCAATTTCCGTGCCTGCGAATTTTCCGAAGAGCACTATGTCACCTTCTTCCAGGCATTCATTGAATTCTATCTTCTGCCCGGACTGATAACACGGATCACCTGATACTGCTATAACCTTACCCTGCTGGGGTTTTTCTTTTGCTGTATCCGGAATTATAATACCGCCTTTTTTAACCTCTTCCTTTTCAATCCTCTGGATGAGAATTCTTCCGCCAAAAGGTTTAATCTTTTTTTCTTTCTTACCCATATGTTTACCTCCTTTAAGTTATTTAGTAAATAAATGATATATGTAACTTAGGGTATTAAAACATAATCGGTTTTGAAATCTTGTCAACTGTCAATTTACTGTTTTTCGTATTGACATTATATGTATTATACATACCTTATTATATATGGATTTAACAGGTAAATTTTATCAGGCTCATGCAGTTATTGACCCTATTTATAATAATGAATCCCTATTTGATTATGCTGATGCTGCTGGTATCAGCATAGGTTTAGAAAAGAACAGTGAGCTTCACTGTTTTATATATGGTTCAGACAGGGAGCAGCTGTCAGGTTTCATTAAGATTATCAATGATTTTCTGGAAGGTAATGCAATATGGGATATTTCTGAGATTGATCCTGACCATTATCAGAAAGCATACTATGAGACATACAATGTTATAGAAACAGATGCATTCCTTATAAGGCCCTTCTTCAGAGATCATTGTGATTCACACCTTAAGGAAATTGTGCTGGACCCCGGGCTTAATTTCGGGACAGGCTCACATGATACAACACGCCTGATGCTTGATATGATGCCACTTATTGATTTTAAAAACAAGAGTGTGCTTGATATTGGATGCGGCAGCGGCATACTGACATTTGCCTCATCACTTCTGGGAGCCGGCTGTGCAGCGGGTTTTGACACAGACACCAATATGGTTTATTCCTGTGCCGTAAACAGCCAGCTCAATGACATAGGCAACACCTTCTTTTTCAATGGTTCAATAGATGCACTTGAATCAAATACCCTGTTTGATATCATTCTCCTAAATATGCTCCCATCCAATTTCAGAACACTCTTTGAGAAAATAAACGGACATCTCAGCAAATCGGGATTCTTGCTTCTTACAGGCATTCTGAGAGCAGACAGGGCATTGTACAGGGACTATGTATTAAGTTATAATTACA
>JAXHVG010000269.1:0-3818 GCA_034189245.1 Caldifarciminota bacterium | reverse complement strand
CCGTGACAGACTTCCCGGATGCCTCCAAGCTGCTGGCTACCAAGGCTGAATTGTCCTGGGCACGGCATGATTTGCACGGCCTGCTGTGGCAATACCTGCTCAATAGGCAATCCGGACCTCAAATATATCAAGGCAGCGCGTATTGTCTGGGAGGGTATTACCCTGAAGGATACACTCTCGCTCTACAGGATATCCATTGTTTCAAACAGATGGGAGAATTTTGAAACAATCAATTCCACTGAGGAAAAATTCTATGTCGGTGCAAAGAATAATCAGAAGGATATGGATTATGACCCGCCCTTCAATCCCGGCTATGATCTTGACGGCAAGGAGAAGAGTGAGCAGTCAATAGTGCTGTACTGCGACTCATTGCTCCCTGCAGAAGGCGGCAGGGTTTACAGGTATCTTACAAGGAGAATATCACTGGAGAGATACAGGGAAATGACTTTCTATGTACGCTCAACAGAGAGTGACTCTCTGGACTTTGAACTGCGGCTGGGCGGAGATTCGCTCAATTATTATGCTGTCCGTGTAAAACCGGACAGTCAGTGGGAAATGCCCCGCATTACTCTTGATTCACTGGTCAATCTGAAGAGGGATTATTCTGATTCATTCAATACATACACCTCAGGCATGTATTCATTCAGGGGCAAACCGTCACTGACAAATATCGGATATATTGAAATGCGGGTGACCAATAACAGTTCAGGCAGTGTATCAACAGAGATATGGGTGGATGATATAATGCTTGACGGACCTAAGAGGGAAGCAGGGACAGCAGGGGATGTCAGTGCATCTCTCACTATTCCCGAGCTTCTTACTGCAGGTCTATCCGGCACATACAGGGATCCTTTCTTCCATGCTCTGAATGATGAGAGGGGATCAGGCCGCCAGTCACGCAATATGAGATTCAATACTTCAATGAGTCTCAATAAACTTATGCCTGAGTCATTCGGACTCAATATGCCTCTCACATACAATTATTCAAGGAGCATAGATAATCCCCTCTATAAAATCGGTTCAGATTATTATATGGATGAGGATGAAACAGCTGAAAATTCAGCATTTGCAAAGAATCAGTCATCCGGTCTGAGACTGTCAAGAAACAAGGTGTCAACCAATCCTTTTATTCATTACAGTATTGACAATGTATCATTGAGCGGTAATATGGGCTTGTCTGACAGAAGAACGTACAATAAGATAGATTCAACTGTGAGTTATTCGGCAGGCATGAATTATTCCATTGCCCCGAAACCCGGTCCTGTGAAGCTCTTCGGGAAAATGGATTTCCATTATCTGCCTTCATCAGTAAAGTACAATCTCGGATACAATAATTCACATTCAGTGACATATACAAAGAGTGATACTTCATTTATCAGAACAGCTCTGAGGGATGTATTCAGTGTGAACAGGAATTTTTCAATGAATTACCGCATTTTCAAGTCACTCTCATTCAATTATTCAGAGATAAGGATGAATGACCCCGGGATAGAAGGCTCAGCAGGTTATCTGGATTTTCTCGGCAGGGATATAGGAAAGAGGCAGAATGCAGATATATCGTATAATCCGCGTTTCTTTGAGTGGATAACCCACAATTTTTCACTTGCTTCATCATATAATGATAATACCAATTACAGGTCTATTACTGTTCCGGATTCCACAAAGATCACATCACTGCAGAACAGCGGAAGATTGTCTGTGAACGGATATCTGGACTATCCCAAAATACTGCGGTTTATAGGTTCATTGAGGGATGAGGAGAAGGATTCAATGCTTGTTACAGGCAGCCCTCCCTGGATTGCCAAGTATATTGAGAAGGGGGCAGGTTATTTCAATCCTCTGTCATATACCTATGGCAGGAATAATTCCTCTTCATATTCCTATGCATCCGGAAGGGCGCACTGGTACTATCAGCTCGGCATTACAGATACAATTAACAGGAACAGTTTATCCGATTATACACAGGTCAACAGAACAATGTCAGAGAGTTATTCACTTTCCTCAGGCATGAATGTCTCGGTAATCTCGGTCAATTCCACATTTTCATCCTCATATACAAGTACAGGCTATCTGGACAATACAAATGTCAACAGGAATACCCGTTGGCCCAATGTCTCGGTTTCTCTGAGAAGTATACAGGATTATTTCGGTCTGGATAAATTCTTCAGATCACTCACAGCAAGGTCCGGCTATAATAAGAATGTTACTGTTTCGGGACCTTCCGACAGCCGGATTGAGAAGGAGATAAATTCAGTGAGTTATTCACCGCTCATTGGTCTCAATATGATGCTGAAGAAGAATATCAGTATTGACTACAGTTTTTCACTTACGGATAATCTTACTTCCAGTTACGGCACAATAGAGACAGCCAGAAGCAATTCCAATGAAAGTCATAATCTATCACTCTCATATTCATTCAACAAACCCTCGGGCATCAATATACCATTCTTCTCAAAAAAGGTGAGAATCAGGTCAAATATCAATTTCTCCCTCAATATGTCCTATTCAAGGGCATATGAATATGATATAACCAATGATAATATACTGGGGGACAGGACAATGCTGTCAATAAGTCCCAAAGCTGATTATAATTTCTCCAATAATGTCACAGGCGGTATAACATCATCATTCAGCAAGACAACGGATAATAAGAGGGGGGATGAGAGAATAAATATTTCTGCAGGCATATGGGTGCTGTTCAAATTCTGAAAAGTATGTGTATGTTGGAGTTGATTATTATACAATATTTGATATATTATAGTATAAACTAAATACGGAGAAAACATGGGCATGAATTTTTCAAAGACAATGACACTGATAATGCGGAAATGCGAGGAAAGGACGAGGGCATTGAACCGTTTTATCATACATCCCGAGGATATTGTGCTGAGTATTGTTTTTGAGGACTATCTCAAGGTCACGGATTATATAGTAAAATCCTCACAGAGGCAGTCAAAGCAGATACTGAGGGACTTGAGGGATAATCTCAAAAACCGTGTCAAGAGAACAACAAAGAACTCCAGCCCCCTTGTGATTTTTGATATAACTGAATCGGAGAATACACGCGAGCTTTTCTCACAGGCAAAGAAGATATCTCTCGGTCTGCAGGCAAAATACATTGAGCCTGAGCATATTATAGCAGCCCTCTTTGCCGGCAAGAAATTTGATGATATTGCAGTTATATTTGAGGAGGCGGGATTCAATTATTCAAGCTTCATGTCACTGCTCAAGAAAAAGAAGATAACCCCCAAGAAAGACGGTATCATTGAGCTTAATCCGGACAG
This sequence comes from Caldifarciminota bacterium, assembly GCA_034189245.1. Taxonomy (GTDB): domain Bacteria; phylum Hydrothermota; class 32-111; order 32-111; family 32-111; genus JAXHVG01. Next base: position 534 of record JAXHVG010000269.1, on the reverse strand, counting down.
CAATACACCAGTTGCTGACTATCTCTGCAATGACCTTACCATGCAGGCAAGAGAGGGGGCTCTGGACCCTGCACTGTGCCGTGAGGATGAGATACAGAGAATAATTCAGATACTGGGCAGAAGGAAGAAGAATAATCCGGTACTGATAGGCAAGCCCGGTGTGGGCAAGACGGCAATCGTTGAGGCAATTGCAATGCGTATTGTCAATAAAAAGGTGCCGGGGGTATTACTCAGCAAGAGACTGCTTTTACTGGATATGGGCATGATGGTCGCAGGAACAAAATACAGAGGGCAGTTTGAGGAGAGAATGAAGAATTTTGTCAAGGAACTTGAAGCCAATCAGGATATCATACTGTTCATTGATGAATTGCATAATATCATAGGTACAGGTTCTGCTGAGGGTTCAATGGATGCTGCCAATATGCTCAAACCCCAGCTCTCAAGGGGTATATTCCAGTCAATAGGTGCTACAACCCTCAAGGAATACAGGCGTTATATTGAAAAGGACGGTGCACTGGAGAGGCGTTTCCAGAC
>JAXHVG010000268.1:0-3889 GCA_034189245.1 Caldifarciminota bacterium | reverse complement strand
GCATAATATTGAAGAAGCTTCAATGCTCGCCGAGCAGCTCTTCATATTTTCATACAGCCCTATTGCATCTGCTGTGCAGATAAGCTTTGATTCACATCAGCCGGATATTATGACTGAAAGGATTAATACAATAAAAGAATGTCTCAGCACGGAGCTTTAATCTATCATTGTCTTTATTGCATCAATAAGCTCTCTGCTTCTGAACGGCTTACCAAGAAATTCAGAATCCCCCTTTTCAAGCAGGTCCCTCACATCCTCCTGTGAACTGTATCCGGAAACAATGAGTATCTTGGCATATGGGTCTATCTCCCTTATGGCAATGAATGTCTCCCTGCCGTCCATACCGGGCATTATCATATCAAGTACTGTCAGTGCAATATTATGATGATTGTCCTTGAAAAACTGCATTGCCTCTTGACCATTCCGGCAGACATGCGTGTCATAATCAATCCTGCTGATGATCTTTGAGAGAATATCCGTTATCATGATTTCATCATCAATTATTAAAATCGTTTTACCCATATTTATCTTCCATTGTAAATTTATGATATTGTAAAGAATTTAAATTGCATGTCAAGTAAAAATGTTCGTGAGCCTTTACAAAGGCCATTCTTGACATTAGATAATAAATAAATATATTTATATGTCTATGAAGAAGAATCTCAGCAATAATAAACTTACAGAGGGCAGGATAATCCCCACACTGTCAAAAATGACACTGCAGATGGCTGTAGGTATGCTCAGCACGATAGGATTTAATCTGATAGACACATTCTTTATAGGAAAGCTCGGTCCTGACCCTCTTGCTGCAATCGGATTCACATTCCCTGTTGTACTTGGTGTCAATTCAATAGCCCTTGGAATGGGCGTCGCCGCATCATCAATTATATCAAGGGCAATAGGCAGAAGTGAGTTTGATGAAGCTACACTCAAGACAAATGATATTCTCATTTTCTCATTCTCAATAGTGGTAATACTGGCTGCAGCAGGCCTGCTCACAATACCTCCCCTCTTTACACTTCTGGGTGCCAGTAATGATATACTGCAGCTTATCTCAAGATACATGTCTATATGGTATTTTGGTGTGCCTTTTGTTGTCATACCCATGACCGGCAATAATATTATCAGGGCAACAGGTGATGCCAAGACACCTGCTTTCGTGATGCTCTCATCAATGGTGATAAATGTTATACTTGATCCGCTCCTTATATTCGGTCTGTGGCATTTCCCCCGTATGGAGATTGCAGGTGCAGCACTTGCCACAGTAATAGCCCGCTCAGCGTCAATGATAATAATATTATTAATTCTGGCAAAGAGGGAGCACCTCTTGAGACCTGTCAGGCCTGTACTCAGGCATTTCATTGCAACATCAAGAGAAATGCTTTATATAGGCATACCCGCTTCTGCCACACGGTTCATACTTCCGCTCTCAATGGGAATCATTACGAGAATGCTTTCATCATTCGGCAATTATGCAGTTGCAGGTTTCGGTGTGGCAACAAGAATTGAGATGTTTGCACTCCTCCTGGTCAATTCAGCAGGTTCAATTCTGGCGCCTTTTACAGGTCAGAATTACGGAGCAGGCAGATTTGAGAGAATTAAGAAAGCAGTGAGATTCTTTGATGTGTCATCAATAATCTGGGGCATTCTGCTTCTTGTAATATTCATACCATTTGCCCGCCCCATTGCATCACTGTTTAATGATAATCCCGAAATAACAGGTATCACTGCAATGTATCTGCTTATTATTTCGTTCACATACGGTTTCCAGGGTATTCTTCGTCTCACTGTCAATGCATTCAATGCCCTCAATAAACCACTGCACGGCGCCTCACTGTCAGTATTAAGGATGTTTGTTATATACATACCGCTGGCACTCATCCTGAAAGAATACTTCAGCATAAGGGGTATCTTCATTGCCGGTGCTATTGCAAATATTATCTCCGGTATTGCTGCATACTTCTTCCTTTTGAGTACATTGAACAAATTGAAGGAGTCATAATGACAATTTACAGAGGGGAATATCATGCAGTACATTGATCTGCATAATCACACGCGGTTCTCATTTGACTCTGAATTGACTATGAATCAGACAATTCAGACTGCCGGGAAACACAATATAGATATATTGGGGTTTTCTGACCATTTGGATTTTGCCAGGGATGATCCGGGCTGTGAATACTATGAACCCGTTGAACAGTTCCGGATGTTTGATCAATTAAAGGATGAGAGCAATATTGAACTGTACTGCGGCATTGAGGCTTCATATGAGGATTATTATTACGAAAGAACACTGAATGTAATCAGCAAATACCCATTTGATTTTGTGATTATGTCTGTTCATTTTGTCAATAATACTGTTATTTCACAGTGGATATCCGAGATTGAAGATGGAAAGGATAGAGTTGAATCAGTTGATTATTCGCCTTATTTCAGACATATGCTTGAACTTACCGGTAAAGCGGATTTTGACATACTGGGACACATTGATTATTACAAGAAATACTCCAAGTTCTCACATACCCGTACATTTGACAGATACAGGGATTATTATGAAAAAATCATTGAAACAATCGTATCAATAGACAGTATTCTTGAGATCAATACATCCGGTCTGAGATATGACTGTCATGAGCAATTCCCCTCAGAAAGAATACTGGAATTATACAAGGATGCCGGCGGTGAGTTTATCTCAACAGGATCGGATTCACATACCGAGTCACATATAGGTTTCGGACTGGATAAGGCAGAGGATTTAATCAGGAAATACAATTTCAAGAAATTCAAACCGGGGGTTTAGAATGAGTGGAATTAATATGATAAAGAATAAGATAATGGTACTTTCAGGCAAAGGCGGTGTAGGCAAATCCAGTATTGCTGTCAATACAGCTGTTGCACTGAAGAATAAAGGATTCAAGGTTGGGCTTCTGGATATTGACCTCCACGGTCCGTCAGTACCGCATATGCTGGGTCTTCAGAATGAGAGGCTCAATGCCAATGATGATGATAAACTACTCCCTGTTGAGAAGGACGGCATGAAAGTCATTTCAATAGGATTCCTTCTTGATGATGAGAACAGGGCTGTCATCTGGCGCGGACCACTGAAATATAAACTGCTCATGCAGTTTCTGACAGATGTTGAATGGGGTGAACTGGATTATCTGATTATTGATTCACCCCCCGGTACAGGTGATGAACCCCTCACAATACTGCAGAATATAAAGGACCTTGCCGGAGCCGTAATTGTCACAAGTCCGCAGAGCATTGCACTGCTTGATGTGAAGAAGGCATTGGATTTTCTCAATCAGATGAGTATTAAGCTAATAGGCATTGTTGAGAATATGTCCGGCTACAAATGCCCCAAGTGCGGGGAGCTGTCCCATATTTTCGGCAATGAGGATATTGAAAAGAAACTCGGCGGGAAGGTCATTGCCCGCATACCTATAATGAAGGAATTCGTTGAACTCTCTGACATTTCAAAGATACCGGTAGAGAACAATGAAGAGATAAAGAAACATTTTGAACAAATAGCAGAGAGCATTATCTCCTCTGAATAGAGAGTATGCATAAATCCTTGATGTCTCTTTAAGGAAGGGAGAAGCACACTTTCATGCTTGCTATGTGGGCATATACGTTTAATGGCATGGCTGTGGGTATTTTGATACTTCAGGAAGTCATACTGAAGAAGATATTCGGCGGTTCTGCACTGGAGATCACAATCCTTACTATGAGCATGCCTGTCTCTAATCTCTTCTCCATCTATCCGGCGCCACTGATAAAGAGGACTGCCAGAAAGCTGTTCTCTTCTATATAATCGGTATTGCAGGCCGATTCTCTCTCATATTCATCTCACTTATCAATTCAGGAATCCCCTCTACTGCAATACTCT
>JAXHVG010000267.1:0-6664 GCA_034189245.1 Caldifarciminota bacterium | reverse complement strand
CTATTCTCCTGTTTATTGGTTATATATTTCTATGAGAACCTTCTCATAGTTCTTTTCATAGATTTAACCTTGCCCTCTTCTTCATACTCTGCAAGGATCTCATCCATTCTCTTGTCAATTGTATGCCTTATATACTCTGTCTTGACCTTATTCTTGTTTTCTTCAAATGGCATGGGTTCGGGTTCATCCAGCATGACGACCTTTATGACATTATACCCGCGGCTGTTCTTGAAAACATCCGAAACATTGCCGACACCTGTTTCAACCGCCTTATCATAGTATCCTGTCGTGTCATCGGATGTCTTTACCGTATAGTCCGGTTTTGCAAATTCCTTGGGTTTTTGTGTTGAATATAGGCGTGCAAAATCCCTGAATGATTTGCCGCTTATATCCAGTGAATCCATGACCATGTCAAAGCGTTCCTTGTCAGGATTGGATATAACATAGAATCCCGCCCTGCCTTCCTGCATGAAGAGGTCAATATTGTTTTCATAGAATGACTTCAGAATACTGTCACTCGCCTCTACGCTCTGCCGGATATTCTTTGCCAGTTCCTGTTCTGAGAATATTGCTGCTCTCAGTTCAATCTCCTTTTTGAATTCATCATTGAGATGTATTCCCATTCTCCTGCCTCTATTGTATATGGACATAAAGAAGACCATTCTCTGAGCAAGACCTTTCATATTCTTCGCCTCCTTCATGGGAATAGCGCCGAATTGATATTTATCATTATATTTGAGAATACTGTCAATTGTCCAGTCACCGAAAATAGACCTTACAAGTACTGTGTTCCTCTGCTTGTCATCTATTTTATCCAGATCCGGCTGCCTCATTCCTGTACCTGAAAGGTAATTCATGAACTCCTCAATATTTTTCTCCATAGGATTATACTGAGCAATACCTTCCAGATATTCTATTGACCATTCCTCCAATTCCCTCTTCTTCTTTGCTTCAAGCTGTCTTGTCAGCATATTCTTCTGCTTATCCCATGCATCCAGGGACTTATACTCCCTTCTATTGACTCTTATTATGTGATATCCGAAAGGAGATTCAACCGGTCTGCCTATAATACCAATGGGCTGTGTCATTGCAGCATCCTCAAACGGCTTAACGAATTTGTCACCGGAAAATGGTTTCAGCCTGCCCTCATTATCCTTATTATTGGTGTCAATTGAATACTCTGATGCCAATTCGCCGAATAGTGAGGGTTTGCGATGCAGTACATTATAGATACTGTCAGCAAGTTCTTTGTCTTCAACATCCACCAGTATGTGCTGTGCCCACACTGTTGTATTGAGCCGTTTGAAATATTCAAATACCTCATGCTCGGGCACATGTATCTTGTCTGTGACAAGGGCATTGTAAACACCGTCAGTGAGGTATCTGGTCATAGTCCTCTCTGCCATCTTCTCAACTTCACCTGTCCTGGCACTATCAACAGAATTCATCAAAACAGCATACTGCCTCAGTATATTCTCAAAATTGATATCTGCTTTCTCTTTGAACCTGTCAAAATCAGTCTCCCCTTTCACACCTGGGAATACGCGTGTAAACTGACTTTTATAGATAGTAAACCTGCCGACCTTTGCCAGTTTGTAATCATGGCGCGAACATCCTGTTAAAAGTACTGCAAGTATAAAAATAATTAACATTGCCTTTCTTCTGTTCATTAGACCTCCTTTTGTCTAAGTTATTATAATAACAAATTATACTGCGTTTTTCAAGAGTTTTCTGATTGTTCTTATGTCCATATCTCTGCTGTCTATGATTATCCGGAAGGGGTTTTCATACTTTATCTCAAGCTGCCTCTCAGTACCGGAGATCAGTTTATTGAGAATTGCCTTGGGCGGGCTGTAATCAAAGAGGAATTCAATGATCAGCTTATTGCCTGTGCTCTTCACAGCAGATATCCTTGCCTCTCTGCAGAAAAGCTTTATCTGGCGCAATACAAACATATTCTCAATCTCCCGGGGCATTGAACCGTATCTGTCAATGAATTTCTTCTTTGCATCACTGAATTTATCCGCCTTGTCTATGTCATTTATCTCCCTGTATAGTTTGGATTTGCCTGATGCTGAGAGAGGAAAATCATCCGGTATATATGTTTTTACCGGTATGCTCACAGTAGGTTCTATTACCTCCATTGTCTTTATGCCCCTCACCTCTTCAATTGCCTGTTTCAGCAATTTGTAGTACAGGGAAAACCCCACTATGCCGATATTGCCGTGCTGCTTGGTGCCCAGCAGATTGCCTGCACCCCTTATTTCCAGGTCTTTCATTGCCAGCTTGAATCCTGCACCGAGTGAAGAGAATGACTTGAATGCCATAAGGCGCCTCTTTGCATTATCCGTCAGATTTTTCTCATCTGAAATTATGACATAACAGAAGGCATCCCTGTGACTGCGGCCTATCCTTCCCCTCAATTGATGAAGCTGTGCAATACCGAATCTCTCGCCATTGTTTATTATCATTGTATTGGTTGCGGGATTGTCAATGCCTGATTCAATGATTGCTGTTGAGAGCAGGACATCGTATCTCTGTTCCCAGAAATCCAGCATTATGTTTTCAAGTTTCCTTGAGGGCAGTTTTGCATGAGCGGATATCACATTGATGCCCGGTATGAGTGACTCCAGTTTTGTCCTGACTGATCTGAGGCTCCCTATTCTATTATGTACAAAATAGACCTGCCCGCCCCTGTTTATCTCCCTGATAACAGCATTCCTTATAATACTGTCATTCCATCTCATTACATCTGTCTTCACAGGTTTTCTCCCTGAGGGGGGCGTCAGTATATTGGATATATCCTTTATTCCCGAAAATATCATCTCCAGTGTTCTGGGTATCGGTGTTGCAGACATATACAGTACATCAATATGCCGCTTTATCTCCTTTATCTTATCCTTCTGTTTCACACCGAATCTGTGTTCTTCATCTATTATGAGCAGTCCGGGGTCAGAGTACTCAACATCATCACTGAGCAATGCATGTGTGCCTATTATCAGGTCAATACTGCCCTCTTTAAGCAGGGTCTTTATATGCCTCTTTTCAGAGAGTGTTCTGAACCGGGAGAGCATTTCAACTGTAATGTCAAAATCACTGAAACGCTCTGTCAATGTCCTGAAATGCTGTTCAGCCAGTATTGTTGTCGGGACAAGGAGTATGGACTGTTTGCCTGACAGATATGCCTTGAATATTGCGCGGGCTGCGACCTCTGTTTTACCGTATCCCACTTCCCCGCATATAACACGCTCCATTGGTCTGGGGGACTCCATATCATGCTTGATGTCTTCAATTGCCTCTATCTGATCAGGTGTTTCCTCAAATACGAATTGCTCCTCCATCTCTATCTGTTCAGGACAGTCACTATTGAAAGCAAAACCGTCTGACATTTCCCTCTCCGCATAGACACGGAGCAGTTCACCTGCAATTTTTTTCAATCCCCTCTTGATCTTTTTCTTCTTCTTCTCAAAATAGCCCTTTGAAAGCGGGGATAATGCGGCATTCTGACTGCCCGGTGCATGATACTTGTCCACAAGGTTGATCTGGTCAACAGGTACAAAGACCCTGTCATTGTCCTTATAGTATATTTTCAGGCAGTCCGTGACCCTTGACCCGAGCGTTACCCTCTCAATACCCGCATACCTCCCGATACCGTAATTCTCATGGACAACGAGGTCTCCGTTTGAGAGATCTTCAATGTCCTCAATATATACTGACGGCAGACCGAGTGCTCTCCTGTTGTATATCCTGTCCCTGCCGAATATGTCAAAATCATTGATAAGAAACATCTTGGCAGCATGTATTATGCATGAACTGTATATATGGCCCTTGTGTATATGCGCAGAGGGGAATAATTCACTGAGACGCTTATGCTCAAAACCTGATGATGTGAATATGTTGAGCCCGTATCCGGGATACCGGGCAATCATCTCCTTGAAACCGGCTGATGTTCTTGTCTGCTGAACAAAATTCTCATTTTTATCTGTATCCGTATTGCCGCCAAAGAGGAAATTGTCCATGTCAAAGATAGAGTAATTCTCAAAGAACTCACTGAATGCCTGCACCTTTTCAATATCAGCAGGGGGGAGTATGAATTTATCCAATTTGCCCATTGATGACTGTTTTTCAATACTGAATAGTCTTATGCTCTCTATCTTATCCCCGTACATCTCTATTCTCACAGGCTCGGATATATTATCATAGATGTCTATTATAAATCCCCTTACAGCATATTCGCCTCTCTCATAGACATTGTCCTTTCTTTCAAATCCCTCCTGATCCAGGCGGCCCAGTAATGCATCCCTGTCTGTCTGCATGCCTCTTTGCAGTGTCAATGATGACGAGAGGAGGGACTCTCTTGAAGGAAATTTATGCTCTTTTATTGACGAGAGTGCTATGACAGAACTGCCGTCTCTTACTATGCGAGTCAGTTTGGGGATTAGTGTCCGCTCATTGTCCATATCCAGTGTCTGATAATCCTCTCCGAGGATATCCATATGCTCTTTTACTGCAAATATATCATCTACAGACCCCGTGATGATTACCCTGCGTTTCCCGTCTGCTATGAGAAAGAGGCCTGCACCGGGTACAGACTGGCTGATAGTGAGGGTTTTGTTTATTTTATCATGTATTGTATCTATATTCATTATTGACATTTTCCTGATTTAAACTACAGTATATTGTATGAATAAATCAATTGCAATACTCATTGTCCTCCTGCTGCTCATACAGGGATGCTTCATGAGCCGTGAGACAAGACATATCACCTTGACCCATATTCCTTCAGATCTCTCGTCACAGACATACAATGAGGGTTTCAATGATATCAGGATAACTGTTATTGACGAGGACCCGGATAATTATTATTTTGAGGTGCTCAGTGAACCTGACAGTGCCAATATCATTGACTTGGGGAATGAGACATTCAATTTTATTGACAGGGCTCCGTCTGTTTCACAGATGGATTCATCGCCCGCACGGATATACAGGGGCCATCTGTATATAGTCAAATGCCTTGACGGATACGCAAAACTCAAGGTTGCCTCTATTTCCGGCAGTTATATATATGACATTGAAATTTCCGCATACTATGAATTCTCTGCTGATTCCGTGTTCTAAACCCAGTTAAAAAGGAGAAGAGATGAAACGATTCGCACTCATTATAATGATGACAGTTCTTACTGTATTGATATGGGGGGATTATCTCAATATAGTAAAGCCCGGTGAGGATACTGAGATATATCACAGTATAGGCAGTATTGCACTGACCAGAACTCCATTGCCTGAAAGCAATTCTCTGAAGAGTGTTCTGATGGATAATGATGAATTCTATCTCATTGAGCATATTCCGGCAGGTCACTCCATTCCCTCAGATGCTCTTGTGTACAGTGATTTTGAGAATGATTTCATGATAATAAGGGACACAGGCGGTATTGATTTTAATTACAGAGAGTCGGAAATAACCCGTCTCTTTATGAACAGACCTGCTGTAAAACCTAATATCCCTGTTGATTACAGAGAGGCAAAGACAGATTATCAGCTCCTGGATTCCATTGCATCATATATCTCCGAGGATTCACTGTACAGTACAGTTGCTGTTCTAAGCGGCGAGTATCCCTATCCGTCCGGTTATTTCAATGTCTCGCGGTTTGTTGACCAGCCGGGATGTGATACTGCGGCCAATTATCTTGCTGCGAAATTCGCGCATTACGGCTATGATTCTGTTTATACATTCCCCTTCACAGGCACATTCTCCTCATGGCTCGGCGGCGGCTCTTTCAATACACAGAATGTTGTGGCATTCAAGGAGGGATACGGGGCATCTGATGAATGTATTGTCATAGGCGCGCATTTTGACGCAATTTCGTATCCTGCTGATGATCATACAACAATTGCTCCGGGTGCTGATGATAATGCAACAGGCACAGCCGGTGTGCTGGAGATAGCCAGAACATTATACAGTATTGATACTGAGCGTGATATTTACTTTGTCTGTTTCTCCGGTGAAGAGGAGGGACTGTACGGTTCATACTATTTTGTATATGATTATATTGTTCCTGAAAGCATTAAGGTTTACAGTATGATAAACCTTGATATGATTGGCTATACATCAAGCGGATATGCTGTGAATCTTCACGGCAAGACGCTTTCCAATCCACTGATTAATCTTCATAAGGATATATCGGACAATATCACCGGTCTGACAAGTTATCTTGCAGGGTCCAGTTCAGGCAGTGATCATTATTATTTTGAGCAGGCGGGGATAAGAAGCGTGTTCGCTATTGAAAATGAATTCTCACCTGTGTATCATTCATACCAGGACTCCATTGCCTATTTGAATCCCGCATTCATGACAGATGTGGTAAAGGCATCAACAGGCACAGCGTATTCTGCGGCATTCATGCCTGTATCGCCATTCACTGTCAATGCATCGGATAATGGTGATTCATCTGCTGCAGTCACATGGACACCTTCTTCATCAAATGACATATCCGGATACAGGGTCTATTACAATGGCTCATATATTGATGCACCTGATACAAATCAATGTACACTGGAATCACTGACACCAGGCACACTGTATAATATTTATGTCACTGCACTGGATACACAGGGATTTGAGGGTTTTGCTGAAGCATACGATACTGTGACGCCGTCTGATATA
>JAXHVG010000266.1:0-5573 GCA_034189245.1 Caldifarciminota bacterium | reverse complement strand
CTCATTTGCTATAATATAACTTAACCACGCCTAAATCTAATTATTCCTTTACTTAAGAGAATTTGCACTGTTTTTTGAACTTTTTGAACCACCGTCCCTTTTGTCAAATCCCTGTCGGTATTTGCTCGTTCTACTCGCTGAATCCCTGCTCCGATTTTCATATATGCCGCATTACGCAACACGCAACACGATTGGGCCGGCTATTCACATTTCTTGTAACTTGAAACTTGGATCTTGAAACTGTATTTGACCATCAACTATCAACTCTTGACCCGGCGTGAGCCGGTCCTTCTTTTACCTTTTACCTTTAATCCTGTCCTTGCGAGGAGCATAGCAACGCGGCAATCTCCTTATCCACCCCCATCCTTTCTGGGCGGTTCGCGAACCGCCCCTACAATTGGTTTTTAAATACAAATCTTTATTCAGGGTTCAAATTGTTGAACCCCTACATTTTCCGTCGTTGTACATTGTACGTTGTACGTTCTTTCATGTCCCGCTTTTCATATTGACTATTGACCATCAACTATCAACTCTTGACCCGGCTCCAGCCGGTCCTTCTTTTACCTTTTACCTTTAATCTTTTATCTTCATTACGAGTCACACGTGACACACGAATCACACGAGTCACACGGGGCCTGGGATGAAGGCTGCGCCTGACAATTCTCTTGAAGAGCAGTAAGTGCTGCCCATTGACGAACCCTATGGGTTCAATACCTGTCGGTATTTGCTCGTTCTATTCGCTGAATCCCTCTTGAATAGTTATGGCGGAGAGACTGGGAAGATTCACTTTGTTCATGCGTCTACTTGATTAGAAGTAAGTGGGGAAGCCGACGAACCCGATGGTATAATCCTGCGGATTATGTTCATTACGCTCTGCTTCATTCACTTCGAATCCAGTCTCTCCGCCATAAAAAAAGCCGTGTTAAACACGGCTAAAAAATTTATGGCGGAGAGACTGGGATTCGAACCCAGGGTGCATTGCTGCACACACAGTTTCCAACCGTGCTCCTTCGGCCTCTCGGACATCTCTCCGTCTTTGCTTATAACAGCATATATTAGTAATAATTAGCATAATGTCAATATGTATCTCCAAAAATCCGCGAATGATTAGACGGGGCTTGACTGTATCAGGTATTTAAATATATTCTATATGTGTAAAAAATCCCCATTATGGTTTGAATTATGTCAAAATAGTTGGAGATTGGTTAATCAGTATTGATTTTATACTGATTATTTATTATAATAAAAATTCATTCAAATATCAGGAGGTTAGCAAATGGATAAGAAAATGGTATACTTTTTCGGTAAGGATATGGCTGAGGGCAGTTCAGACATGAAGGATCTGCTGGGAGGCAAGGGAGCAAACCTATCTGAAATGGCCTCCATTGGTCTTCCCGTACCACCGGGATTCACTATAACAACAGATGTATGTCTTTACTATACAGAGCATGACAAACAGTATCCTGAAGGACTGAAAGAGAGTGTTGATGAAAATATCAAGAAACTTGAGAATGTTATGGGCCGTCAGTTTGGTTCAAAGGATAATCCTCTTCTTGTCTCTGTGCGTTCGGGCGCTCCTATATCAATGCCCGGGATGATGGATACAATACTCAATCTGGGACTCAATGATGAAACAGTTAAGGGACTCAGCGATCTGACTGACAATGAGAGATTCGCATATGACTCATACCGGCGTTTTGTACAGATGTACGGCAATGTTGTCTTGAAGATTGAAGGTGATAAATTTGAATCTATCATAAAGAGGATCAAGAAAGAGAATAATGTGTCCCTGGATATTGAGCTTACTGCCGAGAATCTGAAGAATCTTGTCAAAGAGTACAAGGAATTGATACTTAAAGAAACAGGCAATGAATTCCCCGATAATGTCAATGATCAGCTGTGGAATTCCATTAATGCTGTTTTTGGTTCATGGGACAATCAGAGGGCAATAGATTACAGGAATATCAATAATATTCCTCATGACCTTGGTACAGCTGTCAATGTTCAGACAATGGTCTATGGCAATATGGGGGAAAATTCAGCAACAGGTGTTGCATTTACCAGAAATCCCTCCAATGGTGACAATCATTTCTACGGTGAGTATCTCATCAATGCCCAGGGAGAAGATGTTGTGGCAGGGATAAGAACACCGCAGCCCTTAAATGATTTCTCACGGTCATCTGATGATCAGAAGACACTTGAAGAGATGATGCCTGAAATATACAAACAGCTATATGATATCAGGAGCAAACTGGAAGCGCATTATAAGGATACTCAGGATCTGGAATTTACTGTTGAAGAAGGCAAGCTCTGGATGCTTCAGACAAGAACAGGCAAGAGGACGCCTCTTGCGGCAATTAAAATGGCAGTTGATTATGTCAAAGAGGGCATTATTGACAAGGAGACAGCAGTATTAAGGGTAAAACCCTCTGATATAGACGGCATGCTTCATCCAATGATAGATCCGGATGAAGAGAAGGAAGTTTTGGCAAAGGGACTGCCCGCATCACCGGGAGCAGCATCAGGCAGAATTGTTTTAACTGCCAAAGAGGCTGTTGAGAAGGCAAAGAATGAAAAGGAGCTCATCCTTGTGAGGGAAGAGACATCGCCTGAGGATATCAGCGGTATGGATGCCTGTAACGGCATTCTTACTGCAAGGGGAGGCATGACCTCTCATGCAGCAGTTGTTGCCAGAGGAATGGGTAAACCCTGTATTGTAGGATGCAGTGACATGGAGATTGATTATGAGAAACGCATTATCAAGATAAGAGACCTTACTCTGAAAGACGGGGATTTTATTACAATAGATGGAACGAGCGGTGAGGTTCTTAAAGGTGAAGTAAAGAAGATAAAGCCGAAACTGCAGGATGAATTCGGGAAATTGATGGAATGGACTGATGAATTCAAGAAACTTGAGATCAGAACAAATGCTGATACTCCGGAAGATTCCAAGGTAGCAAGGAATTTTGGTGCCAAAGGAATAGGCCTCTGCAGGACAGAGCATATGTTCTTCGGTGAAGAGAGAATCAATGCAGTGCGTGAGATGATTCTGGCTGAAAATGATGAAGGCAGAAAGAAGGCATTGGAGAAGATACTGCCCATGCAGAGAGAGGATTTTGAAGGCATATTCAGGGTAATGGACGGATTTCCTGTTGTTATAAGAACACTGGACCCGCCCCTGCATGAATTCCTTCCAAAGGAAGAGGAACAGATAAACATACTTGCAGGCAAAATAGGCATCAAGGCATCAAAGCTCAAGCAGAAGGTGGATGATCTGCAGGAATCCAACCCGATGCTTGGACACAGGGGATGCAGACTCGGTATTACATATCCACAGATCACGGAGATGCAGGTAAGGGCAATTATAGAAGCTGCCTGTAATGTAAAGAAAGAGAATATTGATGTGCTTCCCGAGATAATGATACCTCTTATCGGTAATGTCAATGAATTGACAAAACAGAAAGAAATAGTTATTGCCACTGCTCAGCAGGTAATGAAGGAAAAGGATATTGAAATAGAGTATCTTGTAGGAACAATGATTGAATTACCGCGTGCAGCGCTGACATCAGGCAAAATAGCACCGGAAGCTGAATTCTTCTCATTCGGAACAAATGACCTGACTCAGACAACACTGGGATTCTCAAGGGATGATGTCGGGCCGATCCTTGAATCATACAGGAATCAAGGTATTCTTGAACATGATCCATTTGCAACATTGGATCAGGAAGGTGTAGGACGGCTGATACGCATCTCTATTGAAGACGGCAAAAAAGCCAATCCTGACCTTGAAATAGGAATATGCGGTGAGCATGGAGGTGATCCGTCTTCAATTGAATTTTTCAATAAGAATGGATTTGACTATGTATCATGTTCTCCCTACAGGGTTCCTGTTGCCCGTCTTGCTGCAGCACAGTCTGAAATCAAGAGAAAGAAAGAGTAAACAGTTATGCTCAGCAGGGAGTTCATATTAAATAACAGGGACATCATAGACCGCATAGTCAAGATTAAGAATATTGATATCAATACTGATGAACTCTATGAGACAATTGAACGAAGAAAAGATCTGATAACCAATCTTGATAAGCTGAGACATGAACGAAATGCTGTTTCAAACAGTATTGCAGAGATTAAAAGAGCGGGGGGAGACATTACCCCCGTTCTTGATAAATCAAGGATTATTGCATCACGGGTAAAAGAGAGTGAGAAAACACTGAAGGAACTTGAGGAGAAGGAATCGGAATTGCTCAAGTGGATACCCAATATACCTCACCCGAGTGTACCGTCAGGCAAAGATGCTGTATTTGAAATAATCAGGGAGAGAGGCACATTCCAAAATAGCAGATGTAAAGCAGATGCTCTGATGGACTCGGTTGACAGCTATGATCTCAAGCGCGGCACAAAGATAAGCGGCTCGCATTTTCCTCTTTTCAGAAATAGAGGTGCATATCTGGAAAGAGTTCTTATCAATTTCATGCTGGATCTGCATATAAGAAAACACGGATATGAAGAAGTATTCACTCCATTTGCAGTATCTGAAGAAACACTGTTCACAACAGGTCAGTTGCCCAAATTGAAGGAAGACATGTACTCAATTGCAGGTGAGGATCTCTATCTCATACCAACAGCTGAACCGCCCGTTACTGCAATGTACAATGATGAGATACTGACTGAGGATCAGCTGCCCATGAAGTTCACAGCTTATTCAGCTTGTTTCAGACGTGAGGCCGGTTCATACGGCAAGGAGACAAAGGGACTGAAGAGGGTACATCAATTCAATAAAGTTGAGATGGTGAGATATACGAAACCGGAGAATTCCTATGATGCACTTGAGGAAATGGTCATAGAAGCAGAAGAAGTGCTTCAACTGCTCGGTCTGGATTACAGGACAATACTGCTGCCGGACAATGATCTCTCTTTTGCATCAAGCAAGACCTATGATATTGAGGTCTGGGCACCCGGAACAGGCGAATTCCTTGAGGTATCATCCGTCAGTAATTTTGAGGATTTTCAGTCAAGAAGGGGTAAAATAAGATATAAAAACAGCAGAAATGAGAATCAATTGATACATACACTCAATGGCTCAGGTCTTGCAACCCCCAGAACAGTTATTGCTATTATTGAACAGTATGGTGATGGACAGGATTTTGAGTTCCCGCCGGTACTGCAGGATTATATCAATAAGGGTCCGTCTATAATAGACAATATTAAAAGAAAAGGAATAATTGGACTGCAGGATTATATCAATAAGGGTCCGTCTATAATAGAAAATCTATGAAGAATATAAGATATTCAGTATTCCTGCTGATATTGCTGTTATTTGTATCCTGTGCAAAAGCAGTAAGACCATATTCAGGCAGAGAACCACATCTAAAGATAGCTGTCAGACATAAAGCGGATGCATTAAATATCACTTCTTCGGGCAGATATAAGATAGTGTCAACCAATGGGATGCTGCTGCTTTCGGGAGGGGATGAAACAACAGTAAAAAGGTCAGGCAGCAATCCCATTATAGAGATAAATCAGTCAAAGAGAATTAAGAAGATATTCTACCCTGTAAAATTCAAACCTGTCAG
>JAXHVG010000265.1:0-5582 GCA_034189245.1 Caldifarciminota bacterium | reverse complement strand
ATGAAATCCGTATTGATAGGCGCAGGCAAGGTATTCTATTCAATAATAATATTCATTCTGTCAATACTCGCAGCCCGTTTCTTCTCAGTTCATGACTATGGTCTGTTCAGGGAATTCTATCTCTATCTCCTCATAGGCATATCAGTATCAGGCATACCTGCAACAAATGCAGTTTACTATTTCAGGGGTGTAAATATACAGAGAATGATGATACTCTTTGCTATGTCCATGTTCACCGGCTTGTCAATACTTGCACTGATAATAATATTCACAGGCAAATCATTTATATGGATCATTATTGCCTCACTGCCCGGATCCATACTCTATATTCTGCTGGAAGCTGCACTGCTCTCTGAGAAATTTCACTACAGGGCATTCTCCCTCACATTACTGGAGGCATTCTCATTCCTCATCCCCATTCCCATTATGCTCAATGCAGGACCGGATATAGACCTTTACTTCAGGATATTCCTCATGCTTTCACTGACAAAGGCAGTACTGTATATGATAACCATAATACGCATTGTTGAGCGCGACAATACCAATGGACTGAGGCATATAGCAGTATATACACTGCCTGTATATATCAACAGTATTGTCGGCATGATCTCGGGCAAGATAGACAAGTATATTGTGTCAGCGCTATTCGGACCTTCTGTATTCGCATTTTACTCTTCAGGCGCTTTTGAGGTTCCGCTTGTCGGCAGATTCATCAACGGTGTATTCACATCCAAGGCTTCAGATATAAGAACCCACATAAGAAACGGTACATTCAGTGCAGTAAAAAACAATCTCTCCTCACTTATAGACAAACTGGCCGGATTTACGGGACTGCTCTCCATTGTGCTGATTATTAATGCCCGTTTTGTCATTGAGACACTCTTTACTGTTCAATACAGTGATGCATTCATCTATTTCACTGTCTATCTCTTCATACTGCCTATTCGCCTTATGCCAATGGGATTTCTGATGAGCCTTAAGGGAAGAACAAAGGAATTGATGTATCTCGGTACAGGGGATGCATTGCTTACAACAATACTCGCTATTGTGCTTATTTATCTCTGGGGGCCTGTGGGCGGTGCATTTGCATTCATATCAGTAACATTTATACAGGTACTCTTCATTCTTTATTTCATCCGCGGCTTCTTTCCTGTCCGTCTCTTCCTCCTTCATTATTTTCTCAGTTTCTTCTTCATGCACATAGGACTGATGCTCCTCAATAATCATTCCCTTCTCATTGCAAACAGTTCTGTTATTGTATATATTGTCTGTGTAATGATAATAATTCTTTTGAGGAAGAGATTATGGAAGTGATTTTTCTCGGTACGGGAACATCCACGGGTATTCCCATTATAGGGTGCGGGTGCCGGGTATGCAATTCATCAGACAGCAGAGATAAAAGAACGAGACCCGGCATACTCCTGAGAAAGGATGGATATAATCTGCTTGTTGATGCATCAGCAGAATTACGCATACAATTGCTGCGGGAGAATATCAGGCACATTGATTCAATATTCATTACTCACCCGCACGCAGACCATATATTCGGTCTGGATGATACAAGGGTCTTCTCACTGAAAAACAAGAAACCGATGCCCATTTACTGCAGTTTATCAACAGAAAAAGAGATAAGACGGGTCTATGATTATGTATTCAGGGATACACAGGAGGGCGGCGGCAAACCGTCATTTGAATTCAGAAGAATTGAGAAGACCAAAAGGATAGGGCCCTTTGAGATATATCCCTTCAAGGTCTGGCACGGGAATATTCTTATTGATGCTATTGTTGCCGATAATCTCATTATTATTTTTGATGCATCATATATTGAACCGGATACACTGAGAGTCATAAAGGAAAGTGGAAATTACGGGATTATCAATGGACTCAGAATGCGGCCCCATTCAACACATTTCTCATTTGCAGAATCATCTGCCCTGCTCTGTTCACTCAATGTCACTGAAGGATATATACTGCATCTGACACACGATTTTATGCATGATGATATTGAGAAAATGACACCGGAAAACATACATCCGGCTTATGACGGTCTAAGGATCATACTCTGAATACTATCTGGACAGTTTCCTGTCCATATTTCTCAGGCGCCTGACAAGTGTTGAGATGAGTGCTCCCATAAGGGGATCTTCTTCTATCTGTTTCTGTATGGACTGCCTGTTGAGCACAAGGACCACACAATCCTCAATTGCCTCAGCTGATGCAGAGCGCGGTTTGCCGTCAATAATTGCCATCTCCCCTATAAATTCACCCTCTGAAATAACAGCGAGCTGTTTCTTCTCCCCATTCCTGTCAAGATAGATCCTTATCTTTCCGTCCTTGACCATGTAGACCTCATCAGGCGGATCGCCCTGTTTAAAGAGCAATTCACCTGATGATAATTTACGTTCAAATCCGTTTAAGATAACTACCTCACTTTTCTCGTCGGATACTTATCTTCCCAGTCAAATACAATCTGCGCTACAATATATATGGAGGAATATGTACCGATAATCACTCCAATGATAAGTGCAAATGCAAAGTCATTGATAACTGCTCCTCCGAAGAAATACAGTGCAAGCAGCACTATCAGTGTTGTGAGTGATGTTATTATTGTACGGGTCATTGTCTGATTGAGTGATATATTGACAATATCTCCGAATGACTTCTTTCTGAGAAGCTTCTTGTTCTCCCTTATCCTGTCTGAAATAACAATGGAGTCATTGATTGAATAACCTATCAGTGTGAGTATTGCAGCAATGATCGGTATGGTTATCTCCTTATTGGTTATTGAGAAAATACCCAGTGTTATAAGCACATCGTGGAACAGGGCAATTATTGCAGCTACCCCGAACCGGAATGTGAATCTTATCCAGACATAGACGAGTATGCCGGCAAGGCCTATGAGCACGACCCATAGTGATTTTCTCTGTAATTCCTTGGAGAATGAGGGACCCACTATTTCCTCTCTGTCAATCCTCACTTTCGTATCAGGGAATTTATTCTTAAGAGCATTGATAAGACCTGTTGTCGGGGAGAATTCAGATTGTGCTGTTTCCTTTATCTTATAATCGGGTTTTTCAAAATCGGGGATTATACCTTCCATCAGTTCATTATTCTCTGATACCTGAATTCTTATCTCTCTTTCAGGTCCCCTGTTGTCATTATAATCCACAGCAAATGCCTTAACTGTGACAACAGTATCACCTGTGAAACGGTCCACAGATACAGTGAATCTGCCGCTCTCTTCATTATTGTCATATTTGTCATCCGCACTGACAGGCTGAATTTCATCATAGAAATCAGCATTAACAAAAATATTTTTTACAGCTGATTCCCTGTCATAAGCTGTAAGGCGCACTGCAACCTGATCCTCGCCTGCAGTGGGATTGGGGTAAGTTGAATATTTCACTATCTCAGGACCCAGTGTGTCTGCCTGTTTTTCAATATCACCCTGGAATGTGATAAGAAAATCATTGGCAGTTCCGTATCTCTGTATAATGGAATTTTCATAACCCTGCGAAATGACAGCATCCCTTATCTCGGAGACAGGGACCTGTTTGTCAAAATGAGCCTGAATGACAATACCGCCTGTAAAATCAATACCATAGCGCATGCCGCCTCTTGCTGCCATTGCAATGAGACCTATCAGTATCAGGACTGCGGAAATGATGTAGGTGACCTTTCTATGGCCTACAAATTCTATTTTAGGTAACTTGATATTCTTCAGTGACATTCATTCCTCCTTATATCCTGATCTTCTTGACATTCTTATTTCTTGTTAACAAATCAAATACAAGGCGTGTAACAACAATTGCTGTAAAGAAACTCACAACAATACCGATACCCAGTGTAATGGCAAATCCCTTTATGGGACCTGTGCCGAACCAGTAGAGTATCAGTGCTGTGATGAATGTTGTTACATTTGCATCCAGTATTGCTGTAAATGCCTTGGAGTATCCGCTTGATATTGCTGTTCTGACTGTCTTCCCGTATTTCATCTCTTCTCTTATTCTTTCAAATATCAGCACATTGGCATCAACAGCAGTGCCGATTATCAGCACAATACCCGCCATACCGGGCAGTGTCAGTGTCGCACCGAATAGCGACAGTACAGCAAGCAGTATAACAAGATTCAGCACAAGTGCAAAATCTGCAATAAATCCTGACCAGAAATAATAGATGCCCATGAAAACCAGCACCAGCATAAGACCCCATATTATTGATTTAACACCCTGCTTGACTGAGTCAGAACCGAGTGTTGGTCCTACTGAGCGCTCTTCAATGATTCTCACCGGAGCAGGTAATGCGCCGGCTTTGAGAATAATAGAGAGATCCTTGGCATCTTCAATTGTTGAATTTCCCATTGTTATCTGCGTATTGCCTGAGGGTATCCTCTCCTGCACAACAGGAGCTGACATTACTCTGTTGTCCAGCACAAATGCAATTCTCTTACCGACATTGGAACCTGTAATGGATGCCCACTGAGACCGCGCATCCCTTGTCATGACAAGGTCAACCTTCACTCCCATGGGATTGTTCTGGGTTCCTGTGCCTGCTCTTGCCTCCAGTATTGCATCACCCTTGAGCACAGCATTCTTCTGTATAAAGAAGAGCGGTTTCTTTGCAATTCCCTCTTTATCCGATTCCCTGCCCCAGAGTACAGTATATCCGGCTGGAAGAATGTTTTTGAATGCCTTTGTATCTATTATAGAATCTATGACAGCATAATTCTCGGGATAGACAAAGAAATCATAACCATTGAAATCAATCATACCTGCAATTCCCATTGCAAGGGAATCCTCTTTATATGCATTTTCATCATACTGGCTTATGATCTCCTGGAATCTCTCATTGCTCCCTATAATCCTGAATTCAAGCTGAGCTGTTTTGCCTATGAGATCCTTTGCCCTCTGTCTGTCCACAACACCGGGGAGTTTAATTGATATTCTGTCCTCCCCCATTTTTTCAACCCTCGGTTCAGAGACACCGAATTGGTCAATTCTGTTCCTGATTATTTCCAATGCCCTGTCCACAGCTCCTCTGGATTGTTCCGGAGAGAGATTGGATTTATCCACTTCAAGGATTATATTCATACCCCCCTGAAGGTCCAGACCGAGCTTCAATGCCTTGTCCTTCATCCTGTCCAGTTCATTGGGGGCCATTGTGATCTTCTTCTCTTCAGTGAGAGTATAGTAAGAAAATGTGTAGTACAGCTGAACAAGTGCCAGAACAATAACTACAAGTACAATTAATATACGCCACTTCATGCCTGTGCGCATCCGGTCCTCCTTTAATAAGTATTTCTGTAATTAAATAAAATTATCATATATATATAGGTTTGTCAACATTCTACTGTATAAATAAAATGATATCAAGGACATACTAGCTCAATAAGAAAATAACTGTCAGTAAAATAATCATATCCCGTCTTCACCCCAGCCCCCGTATTTTGTCAAAACACCCCTCCAAATCCCGGGGACGGTCCTTGAAATTCAAGCGATTTTTGCATTGCTATTTATTAACTTACAGTGGATCTCATTTTAAGTGCAGTTATTTAATCACTTATAAAATTTTGTTTTTGTCAA
>JAXHVG010000264.1:0-3474 GCA_034189245.1 Caldifarciminota bacterium | reverse complement strand
CCGCATCCCGTGCAGTACATTAGAAGCCATATGGAGCGTGAGCGTGCCCAATTGTCTATTATTGTGAATATATTCCTGCTTGCCATAAGATTACCTCAGCCAGTTTATTATTAGACCTGTTAATGCTATGAGTGTCGGTATTCCCCAGAAGAACCGCACTGCGCCCTCTGTCTTGAATCTGGGATATACGAGACCTATAAAGAGCGGATAGAGCCATATAATGAAAACCTTTATTATCATTGAAATCGGATTTGAAGCACCGCCCAGGAATAGGTCTGCATAGAGAATGAATTTTGTTATCATGAAAATTGCATGTGATGACATCATCAGTGAAAGATACTTGCCGCCGAACTCGGACATGGGTCCTGTTGCTATTTCCTGCGGTGCAACAACTATGTCAAAAGGCTGCTTGCCCATCATGCCCAGCAGTGCAATGAATGCAGGTATTGCAGCCAGGGGATGACGTATAATATTCCAATGGGCAGGTCCGCCCTGCTGTGCATTGATAATGCTTATTATTGACATGGAGTCAGCATCAATCATCAGTATGATAACAGCTATGACAAATGGCAGTTCATAGGATGCAAGGAGTGTCAGGGCTCTTGAAATGCCCATTATACCGTATGGATTGGAGCCATTGCTTGCTGCAAGTGCAAATCCCAGTGAACCGAATACCATAAGGTACATTACAACAATAATATCACCTGCAAATCCGAAATGCATGAAATACTGTGAAGAGACAACAGGTATGAGGAGTAATGTGCCTATTGAACCCGTAAGGAGAAATATGGGGCCCAGATCAAACATCACGCCATGCGATATATTGGTCTTCTTCACACCGAGCTTGATTATATCAATGTAATTCTGGAATACAGTCGGACCATGCCTCAGCTGAACCCATGCTGATATCTTTCTTCCCAGACCCATGAGGAATACGCCGTACAGATATATGAATATAATGCTGATGATAGTTGTCATTATTATCATACAATACCCCATATGGTAATGATTATTATAATGATTGCTGCAAGGATAATCATATTATTGGATGAGAGTGTATTGAGATGAAAACGCTTTAGAATAGAACCTGTGTCAATCAGTACTGAATACAGAGCCCTGTAGAAGTGCTCTGAACGGGCGGATACAACAGGTTTTACAACCTCAATAAAACCGTCATAGAAATTGGATGCATAGTGAAGCGGCATCCTCGGTTTGACCACCTCCGCGCTCATTGCAATATCGTATTGGGATACCCTTCTTGATTTTCTGAATACTGCAATGAAGAATATAAGAAGCAGTATGAAGAGCGCGATAACAGCAGAACCTATCCATAGGGGATTCCAGTAGCCTGCTGTTGATTCCAGAAAATTGCCGTTCATCAGCATATTGACTGACGGTATGAATTCATTTACTGTCTTGAATACCAGTTTGAAGAACGGATATGGGTATATGCCCAGTACCACCAGTGAGAGCGGTATTATCATATTGATGACTGTGATAATAATATCTGAGGGACTGTCAAAATAATTCCTATCCGCATTGTCCGGAGAGAGTATGCCGAGGAATACAGTTGAGAGTATTTTATAGCAGTATAAGAAAGCAATGGTTGAAGCGAGGAATGATATGGCAAGTGCCAGATAATGTCCTGATACAAACATATTCTGATAATAGACCCATTTGCCTGCAAATCCCATGAGGGGGACTATGCCTGCAAGGGCAATAATGGAAATCAGGGATGATATGAATGTGAATGGTATTACTTTGATAAGTCCGCCCAGAGATCTGGCGTCTGTTGTATCTGTTTTATATTCTATGAATGCAAGATCGCTGAAGAGTGATGTCTTGATCAGCGTATGCACGGTCATGAGCACAAATATACTGACCAGGGCCCATTCATAACCCAGTCCGAATGACGCTATAATATAGCCCATCTGGGCAACTGAGGAGTAGATAAGGGTTTTCTTTATATCCGTCTCCTTCACTGCTATTATTGTGCCTATCAGTGCAGTGAGGGATCCTCCCAGTGTAAAGAATATTCTGAAGAACTGGATATTGGAGAATGTGAACAGTTCATTGACATATGAGTAAGGGAATATCTTGAAAAAGAGAAGTATCATTCCGAATATGCCGAGTTTGGAGAGCATTGATGACAGATAACCTGTAAAAACAGTCTTGGCTTTCACATATGCATCATTAACCCAGACATGCAGGCCTATGAAACCTGATTTTATGAGCATAGCTGAACTGAACAGTATTATGATGATTCTCGCCCTGTCGGGGCTCAGTGTCTTATGCATCAGTGAAAGTTTATCAATATTGACTGTACCCGTGTAACTGTAAAGCATGGCAATTGCCAGAAGCATCAGCAGACTGCCCCCTGCATTCATTGCAATATACATAAGGCCTGTTCCTTCCCCGGCAGATGTAACAGATACTGCAAAGAATATCATCACGGATATGAATTCCCAGAGTATGAAGAATGTGAAGAGATTTGCAGAGAAGAAGAGTAGATTAACACTGTAGAAAATAAGAAAGATAAGCAGTATATAGCCGCTGTCTCTCTTGGAGATATTATGCAGTGCATTGAACAGAATAAAACCGAATGCAATATGATTGAGTATCATGAAAAAATATCCCGCAGATGAGAATGTGAAAGCAATATTGAGATCCATTGAATGGATTACAGGTATGACCATTGAGGAGGTATTGTAGAGGAATACCAGATTGATCAGTGAGTAGAGGTAAACCGATACAGCGAGTATATTCCTCAATATCCGTGATATATCCCCAATCATATAGATAAGTATTATACTGACTATCATTGAATAAAAGTACAGTGTATTAATCATTGTAATGCTCCCCCTCTACTGTCCGGGACTGGCCCGGACCGGAGGCACTCTCTCTTGCTGTCTGCATCTCGGAGCGGAAATCCTGCATAACCGTGCCCCTGTTTATGATTGAGGGATTGAGAGTTAAGTAAAATATGATTATGAGAATGACTGCTGCAGGCAGTATGGCTGTTATATGCTCGGGAACAGATGGTTCTGCTTTGCTTATAAATATTTTTCTTATGACCTTGAATAGATAGAGTATCTCTATGAAGGTTGCAAACAGTATGATAATCCCTACCCAGAGATACCCTGTTCTGACCAGTTCTGCAAGCACCCTGAATTTGACATAGAACATGGGGAATGGCGGTATGCCTGATAATGTCAAAGCACCGATTGTGAATGTAAAAACTGCAAATGGTCTGGATGCAAACCCTGCATTGATACGCCCATTATCATCAGAGAGCGCTCTCAATGCAAAGAACATGATGAATTTGGACAATGCATGTATAATAAGCATAACAACTGCTGCATTGAGCATCATCCCTGTACCGAGCTCGGTCTTGCTGATAACAACAAGAAGCACTATCATACCGGAATGGGAAAAGGAGGAGAATCCGAGCATTCTCTTGATATTGGATGAAGA
>JAXHVG010000263.1:0-6225 GCA_034189245.1 Caldifarciminota bacterium | reverse complement strand
AAAAGACAATAAGCATTTCACAATTGCATCGGGCAATACTCTCGGTGATATCAAGGAACTGGGCAGTGCACCATACTCTGTATTTGATATGAGGATTGATGAAATGACACTTGTTAAAAATTAAAAAGGAAGGTCATATGACTATTTCTGTAATTGATATTGGCACAACAAGCATCAAAACAATAATAGCAAGAAAGGAGCCTGACAGCGGAGAGCTCAATGTAATCGGTGTTTCTGATATTGAGGACACGGGTCTGAGAAAGAGCAGCATAGTGGATATTGACAGGACCATCTCAACTATCAAGAGATCTGTTGAGCAGGCGAAGCTGATGGCAGGCATTGATGTGAAAAACCTCCACGCCAGTATCGGCGGGGACTCAATTCTGGGGTTTACCGGTAAAGGTGTTGTTGTCACCTCTTCATCCACACCCATAACAGACAATGATGTAATGAGGGTCATAGAATCCACCAAGACAAACTCCAATATGGATGATGAGATACTGCATGTTCTGCCTATCTCCTATAATGTTGATAAACACCCTGATATTATGAATCCGGTGGGTCTCAGGGGCAAACAGCTTCAGGCCGAAACACTTATTATAGCAGTACCGACAATAACTCTGCAGAATTTCTCCAATGCAATTGAAAGAGCCGGTTATATACATGATGAATTCATTGTACAGCAGGTAGCAGCATATAATTCTATACTGGACAATGAGGAAAGGGAGCTGGGTGTGGCTCTTATTGACATAGGCGGCGGGACTACGAAGATATCCGTTTTCTACAATAATGCAATGAGATATGTTGCTACGATAAGAATCGGAGGTGACAATATCACACAGGACCTCTCCATAGGGCTGAGGACACCGCGCACAGAGGCAGAGAGGATCAAGAAGGAACAGGGCAACTGCATGAGGGAAATGATTGACTACAGCCGGGAAATCACAATTCCCGGTGTGCATGACCGCGAGGACAGAAAGGTTTCCATGGAGGAGATCGTCAATATCATTGAACCGCGCGTAGTAGAGATGATGGATCTTATTCAGAAGAGTTTATATGATTCGCAGCTCTACGGCAAACTCAATACAGGCATAGTGCTGACAGGCGGGACTGCTGCATTGAAAGGGATCAAGGAACTCGCTGAGAAACATCTTGATGTACCTGTAAAGATAGGATATCCGAAGGGTCTCAGCGGACTCTCGGATAATATCAATCATCCCAAATATGCTGTTTCAGCAGGTATGGTCAGGTATATAGATGCATATGATACATCTGTTGTCTCACACAGGATCAACAAGAATGATATAAGAAATAAATGGACAGACATAATGAATTCTATAAAAGAAATGTTTAAATTATAAAAAGGGGGAGACAAATGTTTATTCCAGCAAAAGACGCATTACAGCCGGCAAAAATCAAAATTATCGGTGTTGGAGGAGCCGGAGGGAATGCAATCAACAGAATGATATCCTATGATTTCAATGGTATTGATTACATTGCCGCTAATACTGACCAGCAGATACTTTCAGTTTCAAGTGCACCGACAAAGATTCAGCTCGGTAAAACAGTTGCATCAGGTCTCGGGGTCGGAGGTGATCCCGAGAAAGGCAGAAAATCAGCTGAAGAGAGCAAGGATGAAATCAGGGAGGCAATTGAAGGTGCCGATATGCTTTTCATCACAGCAGGCATGGGTGGCGGAACCGGCACAGGAGCTGCCCCGATTATTGCTGAACTCGCCAAGGAGATGGACATACTCACTGTTGCCATTGTAACAAAACCATTCAATTTTGAAGGCAAGAAGAGGATGAATCATGCGCAGAACGGCATCTCAATACTCAAGGATATCTCGGATACTGCCCTTGTTATTCCCAATGAGAAACTCAAGGAGATATCCGAGCCCACAACACCGCTTACAAGTGTATTTGAACAGGCAGACAATATACTCTATCAGGCAGCAAAGGGTATATCTGATATTATCATCACACCGGGACTGGTTAACAGGGACTTTGCAGATGTGAAGACAGTAATGTCCTACAGAGGCGATGCTGTGATAGGTATGGGTTATGCAAAGGGGGAAGCAAGGGGCGCGAGTGCATCCCAGATAGCCCTTGACTGCCCGATACTTGAGGATTCCTCGGTAGAGGGTGCAGGAGCATTACTTGTTACAATTACAGGACCGGACAATCTGTCCATATCGGATATTGAAGACAGTATGACTGTAATAAGAGAACGTACAGGTGAAGATGCGGAGATGATATTCGGGGCAATCATTGACAATAGTCTTGAAGATGAGATCCGTCTCACTGTTGTTGCAACAGGAATCAATCAGAAGAGAGAGGAGAAGACAACAGAGAACACGGAAACACTGGATCTATTTAAAGAAAAGAATGACTCCCGGAATAAGGCGGATGAGGGCGAATCGGATATAGAACCGGCATATCAGTATAAAAGAACAAAAGCCAGGGAAGATGATCTTGACACACCTACTTTCCTGCGGAGAGCAATAGATTAAACTCATACTCCCCCGGTGCCTGCTGTTTTTCGGCAGGCACCACCCTTTTTCCTGATTGTGTCAGAACCACTTCTTCTTTCTGAAATAGACTATCATACCGCCTCCTACAATTGTCATAATCCCCCAGACTGCCGGATATGCCCATCTGTAGCTTAGTTCAGGCATAAATTCAAAATTCATTCCGTATATACCTGCAAGGAATGTCAGTGGTATGAATATTGTTGCAATAATTGTCAGTACCTTCATTATCTCATTCATTCTATTGGACTGATAGGTAAGATAGATATCCCTCAGAGCTGATATCTGTTCTTTCATATTCTCTACAGTATTTATCAGCTGAACAGTATGGTCATACAGATCATTTAAATAGGGCATCAAATCACCGGAAAACAGACCGGATTCATTCCTCCGCATAAGCTGAGCAATCTCCCTGAGCGGCCAGATATATTTTTTAAGATTGACGGTATTTCTCTTCAGTATATAGATATCGTCTATACTTGCCTGAGATATATCTTCTGTAATAGTATCCTCCGATTCTTCAATACGCTGGTCAATATCCTCCAGAATAGTGAAATAATTATCCGTCAGTACATCCGTGAGACAGTAGAACAGATAATCCGCCTTCATCCTTCTTATTATTCCTCTGTTCTCCTCAATCCTTGACCTCACTATGTCAAAGACATCACCCTCTATCTCCTGGAATGTAATGAGTAAATTATTCTCCAGGTAGAATGAAACCTGTTCAAATTCAATTGTCTTCTCCTCATTGATTGAAACCATTTTCATTACAGCAAATATACTGCCCTCACCTGTCTCCAGTTTGGGCCTCTGCCCGACATTTAGTATATCCTCCAGTATGAGCGGATGAATATTGAATTTTCCGCCTGTCTCTTCTACAGTGTCCTTGTCACCTATCCCCGTTATGTTTATCCATATGACGCTTCCGGGGTCTTTCTCAATATTGACATTTTCAATACTCTCATATTGCTCCCTGCTCAATGACTTATTGTCATATACAATTGCTTCAATACGGGCTTTCTCTGACTTGATATCACCCGTGTAATTCAGTGTACCCGGTACAGTAAAAAGATTTTTCATAATGCCTCCTCTATGATATTGCGAAGACCAAAGCATTGACCATGCCGGCCCCCTTTATTGATTTCAGTAGATACGATGCCTCACTGATAGTTCTCCCTGTTGTCATGACATCATCTATTATCAGTATATTTCTATTGGAACACATGCCCTTCCCCGGCTTGAATATGGCAGGCCTCCTCATCCTTATTACAGAAGGCAGTTTTGCCTGTGGAATGACCTTTATCCGTGAAGAGAGCAGATCATCGGCAACTGGTATGCCTGTCATCTCAGAAATGGCTGATGCAAGAATTGCAGAATGATTATACAGGCGGTTATGCCTGGCAAAATAATCAAATGGTATATAGGTGATATAGTCAATCTCCTCAAAAATTGAATATTGAGCAGCTGCCTCTGCCATGAGGCCTGCCATATATATGCCGTACTGCATCATTCCGGAATATTTGAATGCCTTTATGACTGAACCTGAGTAACGGTTGTATTTAACTACCCCTCTCACCATGTCTGCCTTGAGACCTCTGCACCGCATACACTCTGCAGGTGAACCCTTGGCAGGTCTCCCGCAGTGCCCACAGATATCAGTTCCTGTAAAATAGAGATTATGATAACAGGACCTGCAGAGCGGTATATGATCGGCAAAGAGTTCATTTCCGCAGACAATACACCCTCTTGAGAAGATATTGTCGCATATATCATTAATAATACTCATAGCGTGATACCATTATACTCCTCATTACACCTGCAATTACTGATATAAAAACAATGGATACAGCAGAATGGCTGTAGAAAGGCAGTATGACATCAATAAAGGGGAAAATGCCGGCTGCTGAAGACAGATGAAGAAGAACCATTACAATTACAGTTGTGCTCAGTGTAAAAAGAACATTTTGGGAGAATCTGTTCTTGATCTGGGGCAGACATTTATTGATACTGAAATAGAATACAAGGAAGAAAACTGTGATAAACACTATACCGGCAAAACCGTACACATGACCCAGGACAGTACCGGCAAGCATATTCCTGTAACTTTCATCAATTGCCCTTGTTCCTGTAATCCCCCCTGCCTGTATGAGATTCACTGACTGTACTGTCCTCCATCCGTAGCCGTATATATCACTGCCCGGTATAAGGGCAGATTTCAGGTCAATAATTATATTCCCGGGGATAATCTTCCACAGTGCAGAGAATGTCAGGCCCAGTATAATATGGACTGAACCATAGAGGATAATCCTCGCCAAACCTGTCTTGAGTAAAAAGAGTATGACAGCTGCAATGGGGATTAGGAGTATCCAGTAAAAACCGTACAATGCTGTGAAAACAGTTATAAAGAGTACTACTATGAATATCATCATCCTGCGGTCTATGTCAGCCAGACAGAGCAATGTCAGGTATATCAGAATATACATAAAACCATTACCCGGTTTTGTCAGCAGTAATGCAAAGACAAAAACACTAATAACCACCGAGAAAGAGATAATCATTGTCCTGGGGCTGATATCCTTTTTCTCCTTATTGTAGAACATCCTGGCAAGGCCTGCAATAAGTGCTATATGCATGAATAATTCAATCCTTACAAATGATGAAAATCCGGGTACAAAGATTCTCATAAGCACATTAACCGCCATTATCACAATGCCTGCTGTCAGTATAAGATACGCATAAGCCAGAATAATTTTCATCTCTATCCTGCTGACAAGATACATGATCACAAAACCTGCTGCATACATACTGCCTGTAAAAATACACTGCATTAATGAACAGGGATATGCATACAAAACATTGGCAAATCCCGTGATATAGAGTATAGAAATAATCGCTGTAAACAGTGTATTCTGTATATGCGGATTTCTATAACTCATCTCTTATATACTCCGCAATAATATTCATATTGGTAAATATTTCATCCTCGGATTTCAGTATAATCATTACAATGTAATCATCCGTCTTTGAAGAAGCAAAACCGCAGAGAATATTATTATCCCCATGCCTCTCCCCGGACGGGGAATAGACCCCTCCGTTGAATCCGGCATCATGTTTGATATTATCCGCTATCCAAAAGGGGAATTCCCCGGTTTGTTCATTCTTGTCAACCACACCTGCCGAATTATTCAAATTCTTACTTGTTACAGAAGGCACAACAGGAGTACTGCTTCTATCCGTATGATTTACAAGTACAGTCATCATTACAGCTGACATTTCTATGAAACTGTATCCTGCACCAATTAATGCGGCATTGAGATTCTTATCATCAATATGCTTTACTGAATAACCCGATTCGCCTGGCAGGTCAATGCCTGTTATCTTGCCGGGGAAAAGCTCTCTTAGCTGATTGTCAATGTGACTGATGCCCATTGCAATCCCAAGCTGATAGAACAATATACTGCAGTTACTCCGTGCCATATCATAAAGAGAAGTATCAGTGTGAGATGCGTAACATTGCAGTACCGTATCCCCCACAAGCAGCTCCCCGTTACAGGGTCTTATATTTATATTATCATATTCATCTGATGCAGTAAATCTATTGAATATAAAGGGTCTTATAATACTGCCG
Organism: Caldifarciminota bacterium; assembly: GCA_034189245.1. GTDB lineage: Bacteria > Hydrothermota > 32-111 > 32-111 > 32-111 > JAXHVG01. The sequence goes on along the minus strand of JAXHVG010000263.1, from coordinate 67 downwards.
GGCAAGATACTGCCTGCCACCGCTCTGTTCACAGTGAATTTGTGTATATTCTCCCTGCTCACTGCAG
>JAXHVG010000262.1:0-3327 GCA_034189245.1 Caldifarciminota bacterium | reverse complement strand
CTTTATCAGTTCTGCTGCTCTTCTCTTCTCTTCCTCTGTAAGAAGACATGTCTCTACTATGACCTTGAGTATTCTGCTGCCCGTTTCCTTCTTAATGGCATCTATCTCCTCAATCACATACTTGTCATCACCCATTTTGAACTTGCCTATATTCATCACCATGTCCAGTTCATCAGCTCCATCCTCAAGAGCATTCACTGCCTCATCAATCTTCACTTTCATTGTATTGGCGCCAAGGGGGAAACCGATTACAGTGGTAACCTGTGATTTGGTATTCTTCAATCTCTCATGTGCTTTCTTGACCCAGAAGGGATGAATGCACACAGAGTAGAAATCATACTGAACTGCCTCATCCATCAGCTTCTCAATATCCTTCAATGTGCCTTCCGGTTTGAGAAAGGTATGGTCAATATATCTGTTCAACTGCATAACTACTCCTCATCTGATTTTTATTACTTTCAATTGTTCCTGTAATCTATTCATCAGCACCCTTGTCGGAGGGTATCCTGCAGAGAGCTGTACATGCGATACATCTGCATTGAACTGGCCGAATGTCGGGTCAATGGTATATACTTTACCGCCTGCGACAACCCTGTTCCACGCATGATAGAAGAATATGCCCTTTGAATATACAATGCCCGAAACAATGTCTGTGTCATATCCACCTTCAAGTGCAATGGCTGCAAAGAGCTGGGCATGTTCCGTACAGTCACCGTGATTCATTTGAAGAATCTCGTCTATACCCACCAGACCGGACACTATTCTGTCATCAAGGCGTCTGCTGACATAATTCATTATGGACCGTAATACCGATTGATCACTGCCGCCTGCAAGCTTATTGTATATCTCCCGCGTCTCATCATTACCCCTGACATACAATTCATTGAGAGGTGCGAGTTCCGGTATTTTCAATGCCTCTTTATATACATAAAGTGTGTCACCCTTCATCTCCTGCCTGTAATTGTCCATTTCCATGTCAGCTACTGCCATCATTATATATTTGCCTACAGTGTCGCTCGCAATTGTGGAGAAATCACCCTCTGCCTTTATCTCAAAATAATCAAGCAGATCCGCTGATACAATATCCTTATTGAGTGAATCGGCTTTTACCATTACTATGCCTTCCCTTGATACAGTTCTTACTACCTCATTGTCTTTTATGAATATACGGCTTGTCATTGTAGGGCTTGAAACATCATAGACCTTGTCATACCGGTCATTCTTCTCTATCTCTTCTACTGTGACATTCTCCAGAGAATGCGTCATTGGGTTGAACATATAGAGATCATCACTGAGCATCTCATCAGTAATTGCCTCAATATTGAAGAATATGTTCTTATTGCTGATATCAAAAGTATCCCTCTGCTCCCTGCTGCCTATCATTGTCTTGACAAACAAGGTGTCATCCTCAACAAATCCATTGGAGTAGAAATTCATCTGCTCACTGTTTATACTGGAGAAGAACTTCTGTATTCTGCCGTCAATGTCATATATAGTGACATTCCTGCCGCTGACATTGACAGTATTGGAATAGACACTGAGTTTCATTGCGGAATTCTCTGTTATGATTATGCCGCCGCTCAGTGTATCATATTTTGTCTCATACCATCCTATCCTGGAGCCCCCCAGCATTACATCCATATACCGTGTTGCCGAATTGAGCCCAATGGAAAGTATTATAATCATCATCACTGTTATAAGCATATTCCTTTTCATTATTCCGCCTTTATCAGTTTTTTGTACTGAACTATTCTGTTTTTTCTTCCGAAATTCTCAAATTCCATTTTTACTGTGTATATACCGGGCTTCAATGCACCGTATATGCTTTCATCCAGATTCAGTCTGAATGTATTGAATCCTTCCTCAAAGAATACACTGCCGCTCCTCAACACACTGCCCCTCCTGTCTGCAACAGAATACTGCAGCACTCCTGCTCCCGATGAGAGGAATGATAAATTGCTTATGCCTGTTGACGGATTGGGATAAAGCGTGATATTCTCTATGGAATTGACCTTGGTCATGTGTTTTACAAATACTGTTTTCTCCCGTATCTCATTGTCATTATTGTGCAGCACAATTCTCACTGTATCGGATCTGTCCTGGGAAGTATAGTCGGATGCAACAGTATATGCCTCGCCATTAAAATGTACTGCACCCGTAGTAATTTCCTCGCCATTGATCTCAATAAGAGGTTTGTAGTCATCAATATTACCTCCGTAAATACCCCTATTGTCAATTAGTTCAGCCCTTATCTTATAATTATCCGGAAGCAGTATACTGTCCTCAACAGGAATATTATTACAGTAAATATTCAGTGAAAAACTGTCCTGATAAGCAGCAGTATCGCCTGACGAAAGGGCAAATCCATTCCTCTCCATACCGAGAGAATAGAGTGAATCAGAGCTGTTTATTGCCGTTATTTCAATTTTCCCATTATAATTTTTATCTTCAAAGAGAAGCGGCATCGGCACATCAATTGTCAATGTATCAGTACCTGCATCAAACATACCGGTATAGATAATCCCGTCTGTCTTGACATATTTAATATATTGATAGGGCTCTGTATGCGTGTAATCATGTGAATCAATATACTCGGGCTGATAGACAGTCACATTGATATTTCCTATCAGTCCGTCTGTTACGATCTTTATCTGCTCATTATTGCCTGCCTTCAATGTGTCATTGGCAATGATCTCAATATTCCTTCTTCTTTTACCTATATTCATTGCAGGATCGCCGAACAGCATATATGAGGATTGTGTGTATGAATAATTATTATAAATGGAATTATAGAATTCACCGAGTGTTTCATATTGAGCATCAAGCAGGTCCCTGAAAAACCTGTTTTGAATAATCTCAGTATTTTCACTGTATCCTGTTGCCCTTGATGCTGCAAGTGAAGCAGAAAACCCGCCTCCGGGAACTTTCTGGAAATACGGAGCCAGCGCTTCACCATCAAGATCAAACTGACCGACATTGCATGTGCCCATAAGTGATACAGGATATTTATTCCTGTTTGTCAGTGCATCCTTGTCCTCAGGCATCATAAGCACATGTTCATGTGCCAGTGTATAATTGGCTCCATGGCCGTAAAAGACAAAGAAATCAGCTCCATCATTGAGTCGGTTGTTAATCACATCTGCCACCTGTCTCTTCTCTCCGGGATCAGTGGGCCAGTGCTCCATATATGTCTGCTTGTCCCCCATATAGTCACTGATGTATATCTTATTACAGTGATATGTTCCGGCCAGTGTATTATAGAGCATCTCACCCCATCTCATAAAATCATCCTCATTGTATATATTGGAACTACGGCTTGAATACTCG
>JAXHVG010000261.1:0-3481 GCA_034189245.1 Caldifarciminota bacterium | reverse complement strand
TCTTCAATATTCCTGTACAGTAAGACGGTAAAGAGAATAAAGAGAAAGAGTATGAATACGAAGGCCAGTATGCTATTCTTTTTACCGTCTTACTGTACAGGAATATTGAAGAGGATATTATCAGGCATAGATTCATGGAGGATGATGTGATGCTGTCCGGGCTTCAGCCCCTGGTCACAGAGAGTATTGAGCATTCACTTGCAAGATGTGATGAATACAATAATGAAATAGACATTGATTCACTCCTGAGAACGGATACGGAGAATGTAGAGGGTTTTATAGAGAGCAGATACATGCTGCTCAATGCAGCGGACCGTTATATATTCAAAAACGGCAAGAACAGGTTTGCTGTTTTTAATACATATCTTGCCAAGAAGAAGCTTTTCCCGAAAATACAGTCAAAGAATTACAGGTTAGAGCTTCTGGGATATGATTACGGGACTGTTCTTGAAGAAAATATTGCCCGGAGATTCAGAGAGTCAATACATTCACACGCGAAATTCGGGTTCTTCAGAACATCACAGCATCTGGTCAGTTACAGGCGGATAGGGGAGGCGGATCACTGCTATCTCGTAATAATAACCTCAAAGGAGTCAATATTCAGGAATCTCAGCGAGTTTTCCACACTGCTGGCTATTGTCATATTCATTGCACTGCTGTCTGTTCTTTTCTTTGTCACTCTATTTATAAAGATGAACAACAGACTCATTATGATGGAGGAGAGGACGAGGAAACAGCTGGAGATAATGCGGCTTTCAAAACTTATCAGTATGGACAAGCTATCAGAGAGCATAATACACAATATCAATAATCCGCTTCAGTCAATACTGGGGTATATACAGCATTTCCGCATAAAGGAAAAGGGAAAATCCGCTGAATACAGGATGGATAGGGTTGAGAATAATCTGAAAGTCATTATCAATCAGATCAACATACTGATGGACAAAACAAAGAAGGATATGTCAGAAGAGAAGCTAGATATGGATATCAATGCTTTTATAGAGGAGACAATACTTTTCTATTCAAGTGCACTTCAGACAAGGGGCATAGAATATAAGATGGATCTTGATTCAACCGGGCCCCGCATCAAAGCGAGTTATAAGGATATATCAGCTCTTATTGAGAATATTGTTGACAATGCAATGGATGCAATGTATCAATCCGACAAGCGCTTACTTACTGTAAAAACAGATAGGAATGGACGTTTTCTAAAAATAATAATAAGAGATACAGGGATGGGGATGACAGATGAAGAGATGGAGAGAATGTATGAACTGTACTTCACTTCCAAAAGTGATGATGTTTCAGACGGACCTGTCGGGACAGGTATAGGGATGTTTACTGTTAAGCATATCCTTGATAGAAATGAATGGCATATGTCCGTTGATTCCCGGAAAGGAGAAGGTTCTGTTTTTACAATAGATATACCGCTCTCTAAAAGACAAATCTGAATGTACCGGAACTGACATATAATGTATCAGAGGGCTCACTTATATTAACCATTCTGCAGTTGAATGTGCCGGACAGTTCACTGAACAAAGAATCGGGATGGGTCTCCACATATATCTCACCCTCGCCCTCAGACGAAGAGCATGAATAAGTTCTCTGAGAATCCTCCATCATTATTCTTATGGATGTCATGCCGTCAAATGGTATTGTGTATACAAATTCTCCCCTGCTTGAAGGGAATATCATTATAATACTGTTGCTATTCAAACTGTCAGTTGCCTCAAGATGATAATATCCATTGTCAATAATCTTCACAGTATTATATTTGAATGCAAAATCATTTCTCTCTGTGAACGCTTCAATGCCTTCATATCTCCCATTGCCGAGGGTGCATGAATTAAAAGATATGAGAAACAGTAAAAGAATGACTGTGATATGTGTAGAATGTATTTGTTGAAACCGAGTTTTCATAAATGTATATAAACTCCATGTATCTCTTATTGATATTTACTGATTGTTTTGCTTCAAAACCTATTATTCTGTCCTCCCTCGCACTATTATCAAAATTAACGGGGGTATCTAAGAAATCGGGGAAATTCTCCATTTCATCAAATGCCGTATAGTCCCTGTATTCATAATAAGCCCTGATGCCAGTCCTTATGCCGAAAACACCCTGCAGGGTCAGACCGCAGTACCCTTCATATCCGTCATAGAAATACCTGTCAATAAATGAATCATCCGAGTAATAGGGCTGGGAATCACTAAACAGGAATCCGGTGCGGAATCCGGCGTATATGCCGCTCTGGCGGGTGATTGATGATGAGATATGAAGATTGTATGACCATTTCCAGGCATGTTCACCATTGAAGTATCTCTTTATCCCCGCATTGACCTTATTATGAACAGAGAAATGAGGCATGAATATCATCAGGGATATATCCTCTGCCATAATAGAGGAATTCATGCTGCCTGCAAGAGGATAGATATTGAAGAACACATCACTCAGTGATGAGACAATAATGAAATCACTTGCATTGATTACTGCCTCTGTATATATGCCGGGGAATATAGCGGTGTTTTCAGCATAATCACTCACATAGAGATAATTATAATCATAGATGACTGTATTGAGATTGAGACGGGGATTATTGATATGCCTCAACTGTAGTGATGCTGACAGGGGTATATTCATCATTGTGTAATTGACAAATGGAATATCAATGCCCAATGCACCTGATAGTTTAAGATAATCCGCCGGTATTACTGTCTTATCTGCTGAAAAAGCCAGACCTGCGTCAGGATAGTATTCAGAAGACTTGAACAAATTGCTTGCTGCCCATAATGACAGTTCAGCAGAAGAGACACCCGTGAAAACAGCAAATAAAAGACAGAGTATCATTATTTTTCTCATTGAGGTCTGCCCTTGTTTTTCCTTGAATTGATATACTTCTTCCTGATATCCGATATACCGTCATTATTCCTGTCAATGAATCTGTCATGAATACGGTTGATCAATTGATTATGGAATCTGTCATCCATTAAATCCCCATCCTGGTCGGAAAAATCATCCAGTACAATATTCAATTCTTCCAGCACTGAACCGAAACTCACGCCATGGTAAAATCCGGGCGAATAGGCATTGCCTATTATATCATTGATATTGTTCCGGTCAATGTCAATAACAGGATATGTGTTTGTCAATGTGTATAAATCATTGACACCATCACCATCACTGTCACTAAACAGGTCATTGACACTGTCATTGTCATCATCCCTGAAGGGAATGTCCTCTGCAACTATTTCACCTGTCTTATCATTGATGCCGTCGCCATTACTGTCTCTGTACAGATCATTAACACCATCACCATTCTCATCTAAGTAGCCAATGGATATACCTCCGTCACTTCTCATAGCGAGCGGGAATATGCCCAGAGCAAATATCATGCATATTATTGAAACTATTATCTTCATACTGTTATTATAGTATAAATCCGTGTTATTTCCAGACCCTTTTTGAATTAACCAAAAATTA
>JAXHVG010000260.1:0-3038 GCA_034189245.1 Caldifarciminota bacterium | reverse complement strand
CGGTGATGAAACCGGTGACACTGCAGTAGGGGATGTATATGCAGTTGAATCCGGTGATCAAGTATTTGTCACCGGCATGAAGGGTGTGTCAATCAATGTCAGTGACAGGGGCAGCATGGACCTGAATCAGTCCCTTGAACTGAGTATTGACGGCAATGTGGACAAGAGATGGGATATTGAGGGGTTCATATATGACAACAGCAGCCAGTATAATTATAATTCAATCAATATCCCTGTATCGGAGATTGACAATATGAGGCTCTCTGTAAAGGACTCATCCACAATGATTGTTCTGGGCAATACTGCCTTTGAAGGATTTGATTCGCGCTTTACAGCAAGAACGCGGGAGATGCTCGGGATTCTCGGCTCTACCAATAGTCCGGGTTTTGAAATAAGCGCAGCTGCTGCAGGTCAGAAGGGAAGACTTAAAACCACTGAATTTTACTGCAATGATGGTGTACAGGGGCCCTATACTCTTGTTGATGAAATTGTACTGAGTGAATATATTATCACACCGGGCAGTGAACAGATATATCTCAATGGGAATTTACTGAAGATAGGTGAGGATAATGATTATACATTCAATTATCAGACAGGGGAACTGACATTCACACAGAATAATATTGTTGACAGTGATGATTATGTATATGCTCAGTTCCAGACATATGAGAATTCGGGTCCCATGACAGGGTACTACTGTTCAGTGGGCAGTGAAAACTCCCCTGCGAGACTGCTCTTTATGAGGGAGCAGCAGGATGTCACGGATGCGGATATGAAGGATTCTCTCTCAAGGATTGAGGGGGATTCGGGTACTGTCTTTATCAGTGATTATCATTATGTGGGTGCCGGCAATGGGGATTATACAATGGAGGACTCCATATTTGTTTACAGTGGAGCCGGTAATGGGGATTACAATGTGCAGTACAGTTTTGTGGGTTATAAGAACGGCAGCTATATATATAATTCCGCTGATAATTCCTATGTATTTGCAGGCATGGGCAATGGCAGCTACAGTCCCGGCAGAACCCTGACCCTGCCATTTGAATCCAACTATATTGCAGGTGATTTCAAATACAGTTTTCTACCCGGTGTCCTCACGATAAGCACAGGGGGCGGTTTCTATAAATACAACAGATTCAACCCTGATGCCTCTTACACAAAAGATATCTCGTATGAGGCGCGCTTTATGTCAAAACAATGGCAGACAGGTGAGATAATGATGCAGATCAGTGCAGGATATGCCCTGCTCAGTGATTTCTACAGGTCAAAATGGATGTCATCTGATATTGAACAGATAAGTCATGCAGGCGATATTGGCGGCATAGGGAGTATCAAGAATAATACGGATATCATATTTGATGCTCAGTACAGCAAATATATCAAGGGCAGATTTCAGTGGTCAAGACTTGATTCTATAAGCAGCAGGGCTCTCCGGCTCTCTGCAGATTCCGTGATGGGGTTCTCGGCAGGATTCACCAGAAGGCATTATTCACTGACAGACAGTACTCTCCGCGATTATACGGGAATTGACATAAGCAGGCAGCTCAGGGCTGTGAAGCCTGCATATACATATGAATATGAATTGAAGAATAATATGACATACAAGCGTCATACAGCCGCTGTATCATCAGAGTTGTGGCTTGCACGGTTTATCATGGAGAACCGGATGAGGAAAGATACACTGGAAAATACGATGTATGCTGTCAAATCGGGGTTTAATGGTAATATCGTTAATCAGAGGATTGCAATGTCTGCTGAGTATAGATTGAACAGGCGCATGAGGGATATGACAACAGATAACAGGCTGTATGCGAGATTAAATATAGACGGGAACAGTAAATATGTGCAGTATAATGGGGGGATACGGCTCTCTTCCGTATCACGGTACAAGGAAGTGGAATCGTATGTTTACACTGGTCCCGGCAGGGGGGAGTATGTATATGATTCTCTATCAAATGAATATATATATGATGAATATGAAGGGGAATATGTGAAGATTACTGAGAATATTATCAGTGATAATGCTGTTGCAAGCAGGGAGGGTGATTTTGCGCTGAAAGCGGATATCAATATGTTCAAATACAGCTTTGACATGAATTACGGTGATGATATAGAGAATGTGTTTTCATTCAGTGCAGGCGACAGACAGAGCGAGCATCTGACAATAATGCAGAATGCTGATTATGAAATCAATCAGTATATTGTGCCTTTCTGGACATCTGATATGAGAATCAATAACAGAATGCTTAATGCATCATACTCAGCTTTTTCCAATAATATCGGAATTTCTTCCACAGGCAGTGAACTGATATATAAACTGTATTACAGGAATGAGAATGATAGACGCTCAAATCTCTCAGGTTCATACAGCAGCAGGGATATCAATACAGGCAATCTTGAACTCTTTATAACAAACAGTCCCTTTACTTACAGGATAGAACTGCTGTACGGTAATGCCGAGATTATCTACTATGACCTGTTTACTGACACTATATATCCGCAAATTACACTGAGCAAACTGGAATTTGACCTCGGTTACAGGTTCAGCAGGAATATGCGCATCAGTTTAAACCCCGGCATCAGCCTCAATACATATAATGATGCAGCCGGGACTATACCTGCAGTACTGACCTATACATACCCGGAAGGCATTGCCTGGACAGGCAATGTATCTGTTTACTGGAACAATGATATTATCAATATCAATATGAGATACTCCACTGAATTCACCGGGGAGAGGGGTTTCCGTCAGAAGGGAGAACTGGGCTTTTATACATATTTCTGAGGGCTTTAATATTGATGTTTATCCGTCTTTCCTCATAAGAAAAAGTCACTGAATATAACTATTATGTATTGTTTGTTTTCTTAATAAAAAAGCATTGAGCAAAGCGGTTGATGTATTGACGGTGAGGCTCGCCCATTCTCATCAGCACCGAATTATCGGTTATGCACGGGTTGGCAAATGTGCTTTATGAGAACTGTCCTCGCCTCATGATTGTTTATGAGGAAACATACCTCTTTCAAGTACTTTATTTTTG
>JAXHVG010000026.1:0-7217 GCA_034189245.1 Caldifarciminota bacterium | reverse complement strand
GTAAGCATTTATGGAATGGAGAAGCCCTTAGAGATTGAGAATTATTTTTCAGGGCAAAAAGATATTTTAGATAAAAGCAGTGAGCCCAAGTGGTCAACAGATAGTTTAGATGTCAAAGGAATAGGAAGAGTCCTCTATGATTTTGGAGACGCAAGAGATGTATTTGTAGTTGATACACTTGCTTATGTATGTATGGGATACACTTTGGTAATACTGAATATAAAAGATGAAGCAAATCCAATGCTAATTGGAGATATATGGACATCCTCGGATTTATACACTGTCCAGGTATCAGGTAGTTTTGCCTATGTTGCTAATGATAGTAAAGGTCTAAAAATAATAGACATATCCGATCCCACAGCTCCAATTGAATCTGGCATTTATGATACACCGGGGAATGCAAGGGATGTCTATATATCAGACAGTTTAGCCTATGTTGCTGATTATAGTAGTGGCCTCAGAATAATTAATATATCCAACCCGACAACCCCTACAGAGGTTGGCTTTTATAACACACCGGGGTATGCAAGAGGTGTCCATGTATCAGATAGTTTAGCCTATGTTGCTGACGGAAGTCAGGGGCTTATAATAATTGATATAACCGACCCTACGACCCCGACAGAGACGGGCTTGTATAATACACCGGGGTATGCAATGGGTGTCCAGGTATCAGATAGTTTAGCCTATGTTACTGATGGAGCCAGTGGCTTAAGAATAATTAACGTATCTAACCCAACAACTCCTACAGAGATTGGATTCTATGATACACCGGGGTCTGCATATGATATCTATATATCAGACATTTACGCTTATGTTGCTGATGCAGGTAGTGGCTTAAGAATAATAGACATAACTAACCCGACAACACCTACAGAGGCAGGATTCTATGACACACCGGGGAGTGCATTCGGTGTTCATATGGCAGATACTTTTGCCTATGTTGCGGATGGAACTGATGGCTTAAGAATAATAGACATATCCAACCCGGCAACTCCATCAGAGACAGGATTCTATGTCACACAGGGGTATGCATGGGATGTCCATGTATTAGATAGCTTTGCTTATGTTGCTGACGAGGGGAGTGGCTTAAGAATAATAGATATATCTGCCCCAACAAATCCCACAGTGGTTGGCTCTTATGACACACCGGGAAATGCGAGAGGTGTATATGTATTAGATAGTTTTGTCTATATCGCTGATAGAGATAGTCTTATAATAATAGACATATCCGACCCGACAACCCCTACAGAGGTTGGCTCTTATGACACACCGGGGAATGCATGGGATGTCTATGTGGTAGACAGTTTTGCTTATGTTGCTGATTATAGTAGTGGCTTGAGGATAGTAGATATATCCGATCCCACAGCTCCAATAGAGATTGGATTCTATGATACACCGTGGGCGGCGCAGGGCGTCTATGTATCAGGTAGTTACGCTTATGTTGCGGATGATAATGCAGGCCTAAGGATAATAGATATAACCGATCCCACAGCTCCAATAGAGATTGGATTCTATGACACACCCGGGGATGCGTACAATGTCTATATATCAGACAGTTCAGCCTATGTTGCTGATTATGGCAGTGGCTTAAGAATAATAGATATATCTGACCCTACGGCCCCGACAGAGATGGGTTCCTATGCTACACCAGGGAATGCGAGAGGTGTATATGTATCAGATAGTTTAGCCTATGTTGCTGATTATGGCAGTGGCTTGAGGATATTAGATGTAACCGATCCCACAGCTCCAATAGAGATTGGATTCTATGATACACCGGCATGGGCGTACGGTGTATATGTAGAATATGATAATATATATTTATCTTCCGGACATTTTTATATTCTGGAGAATATGCTGCTGGGTATCAATGAAGAAGAATTGGAATCTGTTGAAATAGCAGTGAATAATTACCATATCAATTACACGAGTTCCTCAATAGATATGTACTTCGGTCTTGAACATGCTGGAAGAATTAAAGCAAATATCTATGACAAGACAGGCAGAAATTACGGGACACTTATAGATAAAGCAGTTGATGCAGGTTATACAAAACTAAGCATTGATAAGAGCCAGTATCCGTCCGGCCAGTACTTTGTTAAGGGCATGATGGGGGAGACGGAGGTGAGCGCGAAGGTGGTAGTATTGGAGTAGCGGGGAGAGATAAGAGACACGAGACGCGAGACTCGGGACGCGATTCCACTGGCTGACGCCGGGTCAATGGTTGATGGTTTATGGTTAATGGTCAAAAACAGAATCAAGATTCAAGGAAAAGAGGGAAAACATGAAAATCAGAATACTATTGACAAAATGGTATTATATGATACCATAAAGTAGTGTCACATGATATTTAGTGATAGGGAACAGATTAAATCATTTTTGAAGAGATTTTGTGATAAAATGGATGAAAACAATGGATTCATTATGATACAAAGAAAGAAAAATATACGGACTTTGAAAAGTCTGGGAATACAACTTAGAACAGTTAAAGGAATAATAAGAACATTGAAGGTAAGACATTATTGCAGTGGTCCCGAACCAGATGAAAATAGTAATGAGAATTTGTGGATTTTCGGATATGAATTTAATCAGAAGATGATTTATATTAAACTAAGTGATGATTTTGAATTTAGGGCAAAATGTGTATCCTTCCATTTCCCTGACTATCCTATGAAGTTTCCGTATAATTAGGAGATAATTATGAAGAGAGAAATAATCAAAGATTATTGCCCGAAATGTAATAGAATAACAGACCTTGAAATTAATGAAAGAGTAGAAAAGGATAAGGTAAAGGGGCAGATTATAGAGAGTGAGGCTAAAGTTCCGGTATGTAAAGAGTGTGGAGAGGATGTTTTTATTGAGAATTTTGAAGAGGAGAATTTAGAGAGAGCATATAATGTTTATAGAGAAAAGAATAAAATCCTGTTCACGGATGAGATTAAGGCAATAAGAAAAAGATATGATATAAGCCAGAGGTTATTGGCAAAAGCATTGGGCTGGGGAGAGAAAACTATTACGCGTTATGAGAATGGAGATATTCCTGATAAATCACATAATGAGGTTTTGAGGTTAATCAATAAACCATCAAATTTTAAAGAAATCTTCAAGAACAATAAAGATATTCTCACAGATAAAGAAAAAAACAAAGTTGAAAATGCTATCAAAAAGATATGTCGTTCAACAGAAGAAATAAAATTCAGTGTCCTTTCCTGTTTAAATGATTCCCCTAATCAATATAATGGTCAACAACTCTTTCAGTTTGATAAATTCAGAACTTTGATAGCATATTTTGCAAAAAATGTTGATGGTCTATTCAAAACAAAGTTGAATAAATTCTTGTTCTACTCTGACTTTATTGCTTTTAGAGAATATAACAGGTCTATAACAGGTTTATTTTATGTTCATCTTGATTATGGACCTGTTCCAAGCAAATATGATGTGCTGCTGAGTATTCTGACAGAAGAAAGGGTTGTGGATGAATGTGAAGTAGTATTCCCCAATGGCACCAGTGGCACTGTTTACAAGAACTGCATAGATCCTAATATGAGAGAATTTACTCAAAATGAAAAAGATATCATTGATTTGCTGATAAGAGAAATCGGTCAACTTAATTCTAAACAATTATCAGAGATATCTCACAAAGAAGATGGGTATATTAATACTGAGAAACATGAATTAATTTCTTATGAATATGCAAAGACCCTGAGATTTCCGGAGCAGATTGTAAAAGTGAATTAGGCTTTGCCCTAAGTGCCCATCTGCCGTCAGCTGTCGGCTATCTGCTCGTAATGCGTGGTGCATGTTGCGTGATGCGTATCTGAGAACGAGTAGAGCGTGTAGAACGTGTAGAGCGAATAGTAGAAGAAGGAAGAAGAAAGACCGGCTGACGCCGGGTTAAGAGTTGATGGTCAATGTGATGAGCCCGCCATGAAAGACCGTAGAACGGAAAAGGGAAAACGGAAAATGACGGAAAGATTGTGAATAGGCGGCCATAGAGATTATTTCACGGATGACAGGCAAGCAGCAGCACTCATAATGACACTTCATTTGCTGACATCCAGCAGCTGCCAGCTATGTGAATAGCAGGCCAAGGGAGAGGGAATAAAAACTTGACATAATTATAGAATAGACTATAATAAGTACAAAAAAGGTATTAAATAAAGTATAGAAAAGAGGTCTAAATGAACAGGCTATTTGCAAAACAAACAGTAAGTGTCAGTGAGTTAAAAAAGAGTCCGAGCAAGGTCATTAAATCTTCCGGAAATGAACCAACTGTTATTCTCAATCATAATGAACCCAGTGCTTATTTAGTTCCGCCAAAGTTATTTGAAAAAATGATGGATGCATTGGAAGATTTTATGCTTAACAGGGAAGTTCAGGCACGCATTGATGAGGACAATGAGAAAGTAAAGGTAGATATAAGTGACTTATGATTTATATTTTGAGGTTCTTCTCCAAAAGAGTTGGTAAATAGAGATACAAAATAAATGAATTGAAGACTGTCAAGTTGCGGAAGTTGTAAAATTATCACAATAGTTCGTAAAATTGCCGAAAACACAATCTAAACCCCGTCATTTGTGCAATTACATAATATTTGGGAGGGTTGTTTTGACAAAATAAGGGTAAAAGGACAGATGTTGAAAATAGATTTACATGTATATTGTTCAGAAATTGTGATAATCCGGAAGAGTAAAAGCAACTATCCAAGACCTTGAAATATGACATCCATAATACAGCATATTCTGAAAAACCCCTGTAATAAATATTTAAATCATTGTTAACCCCTTGTCCGCTCCAGTACAACAAGAAGACACGAGCAACAAATAAAAAATTCATAAATGGGTTGATTGATAGGACAAATAAGCGTTTCAAGGCAAATCAATCAACTCTTTTGGAGAAGAACCTATTTTGATAAGAAAGCATTAAAGGAATGGCACGGGCTTGATAATTCTATAAGGGAGCAGTTAAAAAAGAAATTAGAGAAGCGGTTGGAGCATCCGCATATAAAAAAAGACAAATTATCCGGAAGTAATGATATTTATAAGATAAAGTTAAGAAACTCAGGATATCGGTTGGCATATCTTGTGGATGACAAATTGAATAGAATTATAGTGATCATTATAGGGAAGAGAGATAAAGATCTTGTATATAAAGAACTGAGGCGAAGATGGGGATTGTAGAGTAAAGCGGGGAGAGGTAAGAGACAACACCGTGTGATACGATAAAATACAAGAGCGTGTAGAACGGATAGGATCTCAGTGACTGGTTGCTTGTTGCTGGTGACTGGTAAAGAGAGTTGTAAGAAATGTGAATAGCAGACCAAGAAAGAGTTATTCATTAGAAAAATGTGATAATTTGCCAAATATTCATTGGTAAAATGTGAAAATCCGGCGGATATGCGGAATATAAGTGAAATTCCAGGTAAATAAATGAATTTTGCTAAAATTTCATTAAATAAGTATAATTTTGCTAAAATAAAAAAAATAAACAAATTACTTGCAAAATACTCAATAATAAGTATAATTCTTGTATGATAAGTGTTTTACAAGGAGAAAATGATGAATAATCAAAATAATAGATTGATACCGGCTGGTTATCTTGCATTATCTGAAAAGTATCAAATAAATAATTATAATCACTGGCATAAATCATATATTGCATATAGTGGAATGCGTAAAGTCAAGACTGTTTCCGGTGTAGTGGAGGATGTATTCACCCGGAAGTATATGCCTCAGGACAATGACTGTGGACATCTGGAGTTCGCCCTTAAATACGATGGATATAATTTATTTATTCTCAAAAAAGTATTTAATGGAATGAAAGAAGAAGAACTGACAGCATTTATAGAATCAAAACCCCTTAGTAAATACGGACGTAAGTTGTGGTTTCTATATGAATTTCTGATGCACAAGAAGTTAGA
Organism: Caldifarciminota bacterium; assembly: GCA_034189245.1. GTDB lineage: Bacteria > Hydrothermota > 32-111 > 32-111 > 32-111 > JAXHVG01. The sequence goes on along the minus strand of JAXHVG010000026.1, from coordinate 1,300 downwards.
TATTGAGGACCTTAAACAGGGGAATTATGAATATCTTCTAGAGCAGAATAAATATTACACAGGAAGAGTAAGGAAATCCAAACGCCATAAAATATATAATAACATGCTGGGCAATGATAAATTTTGCCCGATTGCCCGTAGAACTGAAACTCTGGTTGAATATGATAAGAAAGACCTTTCAGAAAGGAGCAGGGAATTATTGTCTGATTATAATGAAGAATTGCTGCACAGAGCATCTGCTTTTCTATATTCAAAGGAAACAAAATCTTCTTATAAGATTGAACACATTGATGCTAAGATATCAAAGATAGAAAGGTTCAGCCGTTTATTACAAAAGGCAAGAGAGATGGATTACTGCAATAAAGAAGGTTTTATAGAGATACAGAACAGTCTTGTTGACAGCCGTTATGAAGAAAAGGATTACAGAACCGAACAAAATTATATTGGAGAAACAATACATGCCGGCAGAGAGAAGATCCATTATATTTGTCCTCAACCGGAAGATATTGATAAGCTGATGGAGGGACTGATAGATTCGCATAAAAATATATCAGAAAGCAAAACATCTCCTGTAGTTCATGCTGCTGTGATAAGTTATGGTTTTGTGTTTATACATCCATTTGAGGACGGAAATGGCCGTTTGCATCGATTCCTTATTCATAATCTGCTATCTCAAAGGCATTTCACGCCGGAGCATATTGTTTTTCCCGTTTCTGCAGTAATGTTAAAAGAGAGAAAAGAATATGACAAATCATTGGAAATATTCTCACATTGGATTATGAGTAATTTAGAGTACTCACTTGATGAATACGGTAAAATGACTGTATTGGGAGATACTCTGGATTATTATAGATTTATTGATTTGACTTCTCAGGCAGAGGCACTGTATAAATTTATTGAGAAAACAATTTATCAGGAATTAATTGACGAACTTAATTATTTGAGAAAATATGATGCTGCTAAAAGTGCTATTCAAAAAATAGTTGATATGCCTGATAGGAAGATAGATCTATTTATCAAATTCTTTAATCAGGGCCATGGTAGTATATCAGATAAAAAGGCGGATAAATATTTCAGTAAGATTACTATTGATGAAAGGAATAGAATGGAAAAAGCATTAAGAGAGATTTATTTAATGTGAATAGGCGGCTAAAGATCGTGTGATACGTGTGAATACAAGAACGAGTAGAGCGAATAGTAGAAGAAGGTAAAAGGTAAAAGAAGAAAAGAAAGCAGGGGAGAAGTAAGAGACGCGGGACACGAGACACGAGTCCACCGGCTGACGCCGGGTTAAAAGTTG
>JAXHVG010000259.1:0-4228 GCA_034189245.1 Caldifarciminota bacterium | reverse complement strand
AATTGCAGGCATTGCATCTGCAATAGGTGCATCCCTTACAGGGGTCAAAGCAATGACAGCAACAAGCGGACCGGGATTTTCGCTGAAACAGGAGAATCTGGGTTTTGCCATAATGGCTGAGATCCCGCTTGTAGTGGTTGATGTGATGAGGGGCGGCCCCTCAACAGGCATGCCCACATATCCATCCCAGGGTGATGTAATGCAGGCAAAATGGGGTACACACGGTGATCATGAGATCATTGTCATGTCCCCCACTTCAGTGAAGGAATCATTTGATTATACAATACAGGCATTCAATCTGGCAGAGAAATACAGGATACCTGTTATCCTGCTTGTGGATGAGGTGATAGCGCATATGTCGGAAAAGGTTGAACTTTTTGCCAATTCGCATTACAAGACACGCGAGAGGATCAAGCCCTCTGTCAGGCCGGAGAAATACAAACCCTATGACAGGTCATACAGTATGGTGCCGCCTCTTGCACCGTATGGACAGGGATTCAGATACCATATTACGGGTCTGACGCATGATGAAACAGGTTTCCCCTCAATGAATGCAAAGACAGTTCAGGAACTGCAGACGCGTCTCATTCAGAAGATAACAAAGAATCAGAAATACTTCTCATTCTTTGAGGAGAGAATGACAGATGATGCTGATATAATAGTGCTTGCCTATGGTTCTGTTGCGCGCAGTGCAATGCGTGCAATAAAGGATGCAAGAAAGATAGGCATCAAGGCAGGTCTGTATAAACCAATAACATTGTGGCCATTCAATTTCCGTAAATTGAGGAAATACAAGAAAAAGACCAGGCATTTTATTGTGCCCGAGATGAATATGGGACAGTATATTCACGGTGTGAGGAATGCTGTTCAGGACAAGGAACATCATGTGCATTCGCTCTTTCTGGCAAATGGTGAACTGATTTCACCGTCGGCAATTCTCTCAAAGATCAAGGAGGTCATGCATGTATAATGAGAATATATTCAATTATATTAGAACAGACAAGCTGCCCCATATCTGGTGTGCTGGATGCGGACACGGAATAATCACAGCATCAATAATAAGGGGTATTGAAAAACTCAAAATGGATAAGAATCAGATAGCATTTGTCTCAGGTATCGGCTGTTCGGGCAGAACACCGGGATATCTGGATTTCAATACACTGCACACAACACACGGACGGTCTCTTGCATTCTCCACAGGCATCAAAATGGCAAATCCCAGTCTCAATGTGATCAATGTGATGGGTGACGGTGATGCTGTTGCAATAGGCGGCAATCACTTCATACATGCATGCAGACGTAATATTGACATCACAGCTATTATTTTCAATAATAATATATACGGCATGACAGGCGGGCAGTTCTCACCGACAACACCGTATGAATTCAAGGCAAGTACAACACAGTACGGCAATATTGACCATAATTTTGACATTGCAAAACTGGCAATAGGGGCAGGCGCATCATTTGTAGCCCGCAGTGACGCTTATCATGTCAATACACTGGACAAGGTCATAGAGAAGGCGCTCAGTCACAAGGGATTCTCTGTTGTTGATGTGCTGACAACATGTCCCACTCAGCTCGGCAGAAGAAACAAGATGAAGGAGCCATGGAAGAATCTTGATTATATTGCACAGAGGGTTGTGTCAAAGAAGAAGTATGACAAGATGAGTGAAAAGGAAAGAAAGGACAAGCTGCCTTCAGGTGTTCTTCATCAGGAAGAAAAGGAAGAATATGTGGAAACCTATATAGAGAAGGTCATTAAAAGGGCAAAAAAGGGGTAAATTATGATTAGAGCGGAAATAAGATTTGCAGGTTCCGGCGGACAGGGTCTCATTCTCGCATCCAAGATAGTCTCTGAGGCAGCAGGTCTCTACGAGGGTTTCAATGTGGTTCAGACACAGATATACGGTGCTGCTGCACGCGGTGAATTATCCAAGGCTGATGTTATTATTGATGACGGCAATATATACACCCTTGAGGTCAGTTCAGCTGACATACTGCTCTGCCTTTCTCAGGAGGCCTATGACAGGTATCACACTGAGTTGAAGGAGGAGGGCATTATTATACTGGATGATTTCTATGTTAAGAATTATGATAAGCTCAACTCACGTTATCTGACCTTTCCGATTTCCAGAACAGCAAAGGAGATAGCAGGCAGTGAAATAGGCACCAATATAGTTGGAGTGGGTCTTGTCACTGAACTGGGCGGTTATTTTTCACGGGAAAGTGCTGAAAAAGCTGTTACCAAAAGAGTACCCAAGGGGTTTCTGGATATCAATATGAAAGCCCTGCATGCAGGGTTTGAAATGGCTAATAAGAAGAATATCAGATTGTGCAAACCCAGGTAAGCAATTGCATTATATATTGCACATTGTCTGCAGCAGTGATAAATATATCATTTCGCTTGACATAATGCGTATAAATGTATTATAATAATGATTAAATATATGAGGAGGTTTGAACGAAAATGAATTGTTTTTTGAAAAAATTAATCAAAGGAGGAGAAATGAATCCTAAAAAAATTCTTATCTTAATCACTGTACTTATCTTTGCAGTGCTTATGAATGCGCAGTTTGTGTCATTCAGGTCAATGTCAACAGCAGGAATACTGGATGGTGACATTGAATACATTCTTGTGCCGGGTGAATTGGCATATGTTGACGGATTTAATGTTTACACAAATCTGTCAAATTTTAATTACGGCAGTGAGCAGCTGATAGGCGGATTTAGTGATAATTATCTTGTTGGCACAAAATTTGACTATGTGGGTATGCATGGAGGCATACTGCATCAATCTAACGATTATTCCTTTGCATGGAATGGGACTGATGTAGAGAATTATTTTGAAGACACATCAGGGGACAATGCATATGATTACCATATCAATGATAGTATAGATGACAATACTAATTATGCAGAGCATGAAGATATGACATACTACGGGTTTTCTTACGGAGCAAAGGACGAAATGAGATTCGGTTTCGCTTATACCCGCGACAACTGGTCTCAACATGATCTTGACGAAAACACCGAAATAATAAGATCCAACGATCTTGTAACAGGTGATCAGCTGAGTTATCAATTTGATAATCTTATGCAGAATGAGGTTGATGCATATATCACTCAAACATTTGAACTATCCATGTATTATCCTATGGACATGATGGACATAGGATTTAATGCTTATTATGGTCCGTCAATGGACAAGGATCAGTATGAAGAGCTTGATACCACATATATTGACAGATCTCCAGCTGGCGGAATAACCAATTATGAACTTCTGTCAATGGCTGTTATCCAGGACTATCAGCGCAACCGCATTAACTGGGGCACAGGCATCACAGTAAAGAGAGACTGCGAAGATTATATGGGTGAGTTTGTCATGGGTTATGATAATATAACCCTTGGAAGAACAGATATGTTCAGTGCAGACAGCTTCTCCTATTTTGAGGAAGTTGCTCCTGTTGCATGGGGGAATGATACAATGATGGTCTATGATACTGTCACAACAATGGACACCCTTTCATATATTGAAGAATCCAGGCATTCAATGAATGCTGGCATGAAGTATGTCAGGAAGCTTGATAAGGCACTCTTTGGTTTGGGTGTATATTTCTCAATGAACAATTTCTCGGGTTCATCAGTACGCGTATATGATGAGGAAAATATTGAGTACTACAATGACGGTGATGGTGTTGATGATGCAGCAGACTATACAACAACAACAACAAGCTCATCTACAAGAAACTACAACAGCAATTATGTGAATCATTATTTCCGGTTGCCTGTTGGTGTTGAATTCAATGCCAATAAATCATTGGTATTCCGTCTCGGTGCCAACACGGAGTTTGCATGGTATAATTCTGAATATTATACAAGGATCACACAGTGGGAACCTGCAATGCAGGTTACTACAGACGGCACTGGTGCAACAACTGAGACATTGCTTGAAAATCCCGGTACAAGATATGAATATCAGTATGAATCACACAGCTTCAGCAAATACACAATATATTCATATGGACTCGGATGGAAAATATCCGATAATTTCTCCATTGATGTTATGGGATTTGCCAATTTGACTGATATGAGCGGCTGGGAAATCTCTGCAAATGCAAAATTCTAAGGAGGCAATAATGAAAAGATTTATAGCAATAATGTCATTACTGATAATATTGATTGCCGGCTGCAGCTTTCAGCCATCAGAAAAGACAGCAATCGATGA
>JAXHVG010000258.1:0-5309 GCA_034189245.1 Caldifarciminota bacterium | reverse complement strand
AGTGATAAATTTGATATTGTTGAGAAGGTAGTGCAGCATTATAAGGATCAGGGCAGGCGTGTGATTGATATTGACGGTGCACGCGTTTATTTTGATAATGGATGGGCATTGGTCCGTGCATCCAATACACAGCCCATACTGGTTGTCAGGGTTGAGGCAAAGACACCTGAGGCACTCAAGACAATAAAGGCGAATGTCAAAAAGCATCTTGAGAATTATCCCCAGGTCAATACTGATGCAATCAAATAGAAGTTATATAGGTATAATAGGCGGCAGTGATATAGCGCCTGAAGTATATAGTGAATGCATAGATATAGGCAGAGCAATAGGTCCAATGGGCTACCCTGTTATCTGCGGGGGACTCTCCGGTGTCATGGAGGCAGTGAGCAGGGGAGTAAAACAGGCAGATGGACTGACTGTAGGTCTCACTCCCGGTGATAAGAATGATGCCAATAAGTTTATTGACATATCAATAGGAACAGGCATAGGCATATCACGTAATCTGATGATAATAAGAAACAGTGACATAGTAATTGCAATAGACGGCAGATACGGCACTCTCTCAGAGATTGCCTTTGCACTGCAGCTCAATAAACCCATTATTGCTTACAGATCGGACTGGTCTGAGAAACTGGGACTGAGGAGTGCAGACAGTATTGAAGAAATCGCGAAATTCATAGAGGAGCATTTGTGAAGCATCTCAATATTACACTGAAGGGTTATGTGCAGGGTGTGGGATTCAGGTACTTCACTGTAAAGACAGCCCGCAGACTGGGAGTAACCGGATATGTGAAGAATATGCCCAATGGCAATGTGTACATTGAAGCAGAGGGTGAGGAGTATCAATTGGAGGATTTTGTCAATAATGTCAAGATAGGCCCCGCCAGTGCAGATGTCCGCGACATTGACATCAGTGAAGGGGAAACAGAGAATTTCACTGAATTTGATGTAAGATACTAAGGGACGGTGGTTAATTTTGTCAATTAGCCGGTTTCCTAAACCTATTTATAACTATACTTAAAAATCACCATTTATCATTAATATCCTAAATTAAAAAATAACTACACATATAAATTGACATAGTTAACCACCGTCCCTTATATGATTTTAATCAAAGTCAATAGAATCAAATGCTTTTATCATTAAAAAAACACTGCCTGTAAATCCCAAGAAACAACCCGTTATGTATGTACCTGATAATGTATTATTATAATTTTTAATGCTTCCATAAACAGGGATGAAACTAACTAATGAAATAATAGATTCTGTGATCAGTGCTCCTATTAAAAATGGCCCCGAATCAAAAGGTCCGGCATTAGGACTCATAACTGCTAAAAATAATATAAGTAATGCAGCACCATACCACATGAAAGTACTGAAAAATGATATCACTCCTATCTGTCCAATGCCCACAATTAAACTGCCAAAGGGATTATTCAGACCCTTTTTCTCAATATACTGCGATATGAGATCTTTCTTATGCGATTTTTTCTCTATTTTAGGATTGCCTATGGAATAGACATCAGCTGAGAGCATTACTGTGGAGACAATGAGGATAACTGTTATACATCTTCTAAACATGGATCAATCTTTTATTCACCGAAAGTTTCATGAAACCATATACTGGGGATTATTAACAGTGCAGTCCCCATTAATGCACCAACTAAATATCCGGCAAATATGGACTGTTTTTCAAGTATGTTTGTCTTTTTATAATGAATAATATAATCAACAAAACCTACAAGACCGGATAATACGGGAGCAGTACACAGACAGCCGATTATATATGGTGCTGTATTGAAGGGTGATGTATCAGATGGGAAAAGACAATTGTCAAACCGCTGACTCTCTCTGTTTGATATTATAAAAGCCCATAATACCATTGTGCCAAATAAAGATATCATAATTGAATTGGTGAATGATTCCTGAAATAACTGTTCAGAGTGATCTTCATCTTCATCAACAGCCTGGCTTTGGAGTTGATTTTCCCTGATATGCCAATCTGCTGAAAGCATTACAGTGGAGATGATGAGGATGAAGATGATGAGCTTTTTCAAGATGATTAACCCCTATTTATAAAATTCTGTTTTCATTTGCATTGACTTCCTGTAAAGCAGGTACAGACCAGTAATAAATGCCGGGAAAAAACCCATTGTAAATGCTGTTCTTATCCTTTTGAATTCAGCAGTGTAATTATAATACAATAAGGAACTTCCTATAATATAGGTGCCCAGGCATCCGGCCATTATGCAATTCTCGTTTTCATCAATACTTTCACCTTCCATATATGCAAAAAACGAAACATTGATACCTATAAATAACCAGATGATATATGATATATAAGCTATTACAAAAGGACTAGCTGCCCCAAAAACAAAATTGAGCAATTGATGTGCAAATGAAATGCCCTCTGTATCATCGGTTTTAAGCGGCTTGGTGGAGAGTGAATCGGGTCTTTCCACAACCGGCGGTTCTCTGTTGATCCTGCTGTAATTATCATTATCTGCGTCCCTATACTGTGCAGCAATACCTGTGACTAATGTGATTATAAGAATAAAAACCAACTCAATCTTCATCCAATTATTATAACACAAAGATGAAATTGTGCAATAGGAGGTAAGTATAAATAAGAGAAACAATATAGGTTCTTCTCCAAAAGACTTGGTAAAAAGAGATACAGAATAAAAGAAAAATGACTTCTCAATGGACGAAGTCTGAAATATTAGAGAGCAGACCGTAAAACAGCTGGAGACACACTCTAAACCCCGTTATTTATTCAATTACATAACATTTGGTCCAAATCCCGGGGACGTCCCTTTACAATTGCAAGATTTTACAAAAATAAGGGTTCTTCTCCAAAAGAGTTGGTAAATAGAGATAAAAAATAAATGAATTGAAGACTGTCAAGTGCCGGAAATTTTAAAATTATAACATAGATTGGGAAACAGCGAAAACATACTCTAAACCCTGTTATTTATGCGATTACATAATATTTGGTCCAATTCCCGGGGACGGTCCTTGATATTTGAGCAAATTGACAAAAATATAAATTTATAAGTACATAAATAAGAGGACTTGGAATGAACATCAGTGTAAGTTAATAAATAGCAGAACTAAAATTGCATGAAATGCAAAGGTTGTCCCCGGGATTTGGAGGGTTTTTTGACAAAATACGGGTAAAAGGACAGATGTTGAAAAAAGTGCGAGCAACAAATAAAAAATTCATAAAAAGACATGCTTACGGTTATATAGATATACAATACTTTGAATTAAAGGCCAAACAGGCGTTTCAAGGCAAATCCACCAACTAATATGGAGAAGAACCCCAATTAATAAATGTAAAATAATATCATAATAGTATTTAAACCTTTATGGAACTTCAATTGACAGGACATATTCATTATTGTATAATTAGATGAAACTCAAAGGGGAATAGTTTGAAAGATGAAATCATTAGAAAAATAACCAGAGAATTACAAGAGAAGTATCCTCATAATAATATATCTGTTAATGCCGATAAAAAACAACAGGAGGCTAAAGAATGGAGAAAGAGCGAAAATACAAAAGATTAACAATGAAGGAGCGAGAGGATATAAGCAGACTGTTATCCCAGGGATACAGTCAGAATGAAATAGCCGGAAGATTGAATCGTCACAAATCAACAATCAGCAGAGAGATAGCGGGAAGAGGATTTACAACAAAGAGTTACAGAGCGAATTTGGCACATAAGCGTTCAAAGAAACAGGCAAGCAGCAGAAAGAAAGGGAAGAAGAAGTAACAGCAGAATGACCGATTGAGAGAATGCGTAGAGGAACAAATGAGAACTTCAATGGACTTGTGATGCAGTTTATTCTCAAGTGTATAGACTTTAACCAAGTGTCTTATTATGAAATAAGGAAAGCACAGGACTTATTAAACGGCAGGCCGAGAAGAGCCTTAGATTATGATACACCCTATGAAGTATTTGCTAAAGAAGTTGCGCTAAAAACTTGAGACCGCCTAAGATGAACAATAAAAGTATTAAGCCGCACTCATACACTGTTGAATATTTTCTCAAGACAATGATGATCAATTTGAAAGAATTTGATATGTTGTATTATGGGTATATACAAAAAACACAAAAACTTCGTCAAATAAGAAAAAATTCAGATTATAAAGATACAATAATGAAAAAAGAACAGTTTGATAAACATTCAAGTTGCATTTTAGTAAAATTGATGCTATATTTAAAGAGTATAATCTTATATAGAGGACGTATTCATGAATAAAGATATGATAAAAGTGGTTGAGAGAATAAAAGAAGAGTATCCTAATTTATATGTAGATATTGAATATCATGAAAATGATGACCTTTATGAAATCTGGCATAATGATGAGTCCCTTTTGGAAGATGAGGAATTTCACAGATTCATAGGTGCATTGGTCTATGATTTATACAAGAAAGATACTTTCAACTTTTTCATGGATACAATTTGGATAAAACAGCAGAATTGAAAAAATAATTTAACATAACTGCGGGGCGGACATTTATTTCTCCATGCATATTAGCAAGTGATAGAAATATCCCTCCTCCGCCCCGCTCCTTTATTTCTTTCTCTCTTGCTCACAATTAAACGCAATCAAGTTTACTCTTTCAGCTTCCAGCCTCAGATCCTTTCCGTCCTTATCCGTTTGAATCCGCCTCAAGATGTGTTGACAGATAGGTGAAGAAAACACCTTCCCATGCCCCATTTTACAAAATATTCGGATTATTTACTAAGACCGGGTCTTGAGTTTGTTGAATTATCTCACCAAATGCCCATAAAACTATGTATTTTGGGTCTAAATCTGCTTTAACATCTATGTCTTGTAAATGACCTTAAAACTATACTTAGAAAATATCCGTAAGAAGATTCAAGACATTCAAGACCCGGTCTTTGTAAGTGTATTTAATTGGGCAACTTATAGATAGGGTTGAACTATTTGATTTTATTCATTGTTTTGGGGAATAATTTGACAAAAACAGTAACCGGAGGTATCAAGTGATCTCCCGTCCATTTCACACATCAGAATATGATCGTAGGGTTCAACAACTTGAACCCTAATATCAACCAATAATCTTCTTCATTCTTGACAGAAAGATGTTTCAGATTATACTATATGTGTGAAGCATATAGTTATCAAATTAATAGAAGGATGGAAACATTGAATAAACGCGCTTGCCATCCGTGCAGGGTGCCGAGATTCATAAAGCCGGGCATTCTGCTGATGCTCTCCAAAAAGGAATCATACGGATATGAACTGATTAAGGAGCTGAAGGAACATGAACT
>JAXHVG010000257.1:0-3564 GCA_034189245.1 Caldifarciminota bacterium | reverse complement strand
CCGGGCACTGCAGATTCAACCTTTATCATCAGACCGGATTTTTTACGCATCTCAATGCCATAATGTTTTTCAATATCCCTGAAATTAATATCTGCTGTTAGCAAAGTTCCTCTTTTGTAAATAGTATATTGCCCTTCTATACCGTATTGACGAGTGCCCTTCATAATATCATCAACAAGTGCTTCAAATTCATCCTCTGTTGAAATCAATGAATAGAAATCAAGGTCTTCCGAGAATCTCTTTATGCCGTCAATGAGTCTCAGTGAGGTGCCGCCCGTAAAGAAATAATCTTCACTATACTCTGAGTGATATATTTGCTTGAGCATAAGCACATGAAGATACTCGCGTATGATACCGCGCATCTTTGTTGCAGGCATATCTCTCTGTCTGGCATAATTAAGCAAACTGCTTTTTTCAAGCATATAATTTCCACCATGAAACATTCATCAATTTACAATATTTATCTAACCTCTTTTTTGATAATCCCCTGAGAATTGTTTTATCAATCCTGTCAATCGTTTTAGTATTATTGAGATACAGATAATCCGCGATAGCCTTTTCCGGGTCAGCGATCTTTATTTCATAATTGCCTTCCTTCATTATTGAGTATCCTGTAAAATAGTTTCTCTTCAAAGTCCTGTAAACAAATGTTCCGTATTGATTATTGAACCGCCTTGTTGCCTTTGATGTGACAGATGTTACAGTCATTGCTATCTCAGGAATCAGATTAAATATTGACAGAGCAGTATCCAGGGAAATATATGAGGGTTCATACATCCTATTGGCAATGTAAATATCAGGCACATTTTCTTTCCCGGGATAAGCCAGTTGGAATAGCCCCCTCTTAAGGCGCGTGATTTTGCCTGAATCTACCCAATTATATACATTGCGTTTCAAATTGTCCTGTTTTGCGTCAGGCAGGATTGTTCTCAGGTCATTGTACGAAAAAACCTGCATATTATTCTTTATAAGAAATGTCATTAAATTATCAAAATTCATTTCACTTAGTCCTGTTTATTTTCTACTTATTGAAATAATAATTCAATAATCCATCCCTGTCAACCCCCTCGTTATAAAGCCCTCAGCCCTCAGCCATCAGCTGCCCGCCCCCAGCCTTTCTTTTATCTTTTATCTTCTTCCCGAATCACACGAAACGCACGGTCTTCTTGACCATCAACCCTTGACCTCGTATACCAGTCACCAGCCACTAGAATTGTCATACCGAGTTCTGCTTTCATTCACGCATCCGCGAAGGTATCTCTATATCCACCCACGTCCTTCCTATGCGTTCTACTCGCTCTATTCGCTCTACTCGTTCTATACGTTCCCGTATCCGCACCACGTATCACGATATGTCATAGCGAGGAGCGAAGCGACTGAACTGGTAGCTTGTATCTGGTGGGCTGGTAACTGGTAAATAGGCGAAGGTTGATAAGGAGATTCATCTTATTTCCTTCCATTCATGGCCACTATTCACATGTCGAGTCACACGTATCACACGAAACACACGAGTCACACGCAAGTGCCTTTGTACCTTGTACATTGTACTCTGTACGCTCCCTTACTACCCGTTCTATACGCTCTAATCGCTCTACTCGTTCTGGTATCCACGCGAAACACGCGGTTTTCTTGACCATCCACCATCAACCATTGACTTTTGACCTCGTATACCAGCCACCAGTCACTAGAATTGTCATACCGAGTTCTGCTTTCATTCACGCATCCGCGAAGGTATCTCTATATCCACCCACGTCCTTCCTATGCGTTCTACTCGCTCTATTCGCTCTACTCGTTCTCGTACTCACATCTCCTCCACAAACTCCCCAAAATATCTCACCGAATTCACATCACGCTTGTTTATCAAGAACGGCTCAATCTCTTTAGACAATGCTTCAAAATCAAGTACTGTGCATTTATTATCCAAACCCTTTTTCAGCAACTTGACGGAATTGATATCAGCCATCTGATTAAGATAGTCAAGATCAGGTTCAGTGAGCGAGAAGAGATACACAATATCATAAATATCTCTCGCCTTTGTTCTTTTTCTGTTTAAGAAGGCAAGTATCTTCTGTGAAAGCAGAGTTTCAACAGGTACAACTGATATTCTTGTAATAAAGCCGAATTTATTAATTAAATGATTCACCGGCTTATAATCATAAGGCTGTTTTTCCCCATCCATCTGTATCATTACTTTCTCTGTTTTATGACCGGATAGAGTATAATCAAATAGCAGACCCGGAAACTTGATATAGCATCTGTACGCATCTCTTGAAACAATCTTTATTTCCACATTGAATCCCTCAAGCTCCAGTTCCTGTTTCACTGCATGAGCAACATCAGAGAATTCAGCCTTTGCCATACTCCCTGTATCAAAATCCAGGTCCTCGGAGAATCTGTTGCTTCCGTGTATTATTCGTATTGCTGTTCCTCCCATAAAATGCATGCTTTCAGCAAATCGGCAGGAATATATGATATTCAATATAAGATGCTGAATATATTCCCGAAGCAACTGCCTCTCAAATTTATGCATATAATCAGGATAGAATTTCTTTATCTGTTCAATACTAAGCATGAGTATTCTCCTTCAATAATGTTTCTATACATCCCTTAACCCTGTTATTGTCCATATAATCAGCAAGAGCCATCAGTTTATCCTCATCAATAATTTCACTATAAACCTCATGATTTATCCGCAAGCCGGCAATATCATGCCTGTCATCAATTTCAGCATTGAAATAAAAATAATCCAATAATGCCTTCTCAGGTGATGCAATAAAAAATGTTCCGGGTTCATCAAGCACAATATCATATCCGAGATATATCTTATTCTTTATATTCTTATAACTGAAACGGCCCGCATCTGTATCAAAGGTTTTCGTCTTTCTGGTAGAAACAGAGGTTATCATGAAAATCTGCTCAGGTATAAGATTATAATAAGATAACGCAGTTTCAAGTGATACATAGGAATGTCTGTAGATTCTGTTTGCTATGCGGAACATCATTCCTTCGTTAAGCTGACTGTCACTAAATATATAAAATCCATTGATGATCTTCTGTATATATCCCTTTTTACTCCACTCATAGAGACGCCTGTTATCAAAGTCAGGCTCAACTGTATAAATATCCCTCATGCCTATGACAGCATAATCCTTAAAATAATGCCTGAACTCAATATAATTCATCATATTTCCTTTTATTGTTATTTATAACATAAATAAGAATTACTTTCAAGTATGTTCTTTCTCTTCGTCTTCAGTTATCCATACATTCATGGCCAGCCATTCACATATACTAGCCACAAGCCACCAGTCACAAGCAACTATCTCTCTTGGTTGACCATTCACATTACTTGTAACCTGTAACTTGCAACTTGAAACTGTCTTTAGGACTCCGGTCCTGCTACCCGCTCTATTCGCTCTAATCGCTCTATACGTTCCCGTATCCACATCACGCATTACGATCCGTCATAGCAATGCAGCTATCCCTTTACTGTTTTTTTATATTGACTCAGCACATTTTTTGGTATATAAAAAGATTATGACGGATAAATATAAATTTATAATA
>JAXHVG010000256.1:0-6352 GCA_034189245.1 Caldifarciminota bacterium | reverse complement strand
TACGGTAATGGGCTTATTATTGCCGGATTTATAATATTCCATATCATCAGTGCTGCTGATGCATTCGCAGGACCGCACCATTTGCATGCACCGTGCAGACAGGCATGTCCTGCACGCATTAATGTACCTGCATATACAGGCCTTATTGCAGACAGGAGATTTGAGGAGGCAAAGGCTGTCATTAAGAGGAGAATGCCGTTTGCATCTGTATGCGGAACAATATGCAGTGCGCCCTGTGAAGTGAAGTGTGTAAGAAGCAGCTATGACAGCAGTGTAATGATAATGAATTTGAAGAAGACCACTGCAGAATATGAAGAATCCTCCACAATCCCTCTCCTTTCCGAAACACGCAGAAGAGCCGCAATAGTGGGAGCAGGTCCGGGCGGATTGTCTCTTGCCCATTTCCTCTCACGGTTCAATATACATTCATCTCTTTTTGAGAAAGAGAGTGAACCGGGGGGCCTGCTGAGATACGGCATACCGTCATTCAGGATAGACATACTGGATATACTGATGGATATTGAGAATATACTCTCTTCTGACCTTATTGAACTGCATACTGACACTGAAGTTGGGAAGGATATAAGCATGGATGAGCTTGAGAAGGAATTTGATTATATTGTCCTTGCTTCGGGGAACAATCAGTATGTATGTCCTGACAGGGACATAATGCCTCAAAAGGATGTATATCCGGGATTGTTGTTCCTCAGAATGATAGCAGAGGATAATATACCTGAAATAGGCCATAATGCGGGGATTATAGGGGGCGGCAATGTTGCTATGGATGTAGCCAGATCATTGGTGCGCCTCGGAGCCCGGGCAACTGTCTTCTACAGAAACAGTGCTGAATACATGAAGGCATCAGAGGATGAAATAGAGGAAGCGATTGAAGAGGGTGTGAATATAAAGGCAATGCACAGTGTGGAGTCAGTGGACAACAGCAGCGGCTCGCTCATTGTTACATTCAGGGACAAAACACAGGACAAAACAGTTGACTATGGACTCTCCTCACTTTTCTATGCAACAGGACAGGAGATGACACTGGATTACTGCACGAGGGACATAAGGGATAAGGGCGGATTCAAGACCAATTTCCCCAATATATTCATTCTCAGAGACAGTGGAACTATTGTTGAGACAGTCCGCAATGCCCAGGTTATTGCATCCTTTATAAACAGGAAGACAAGACCATTCTCATCAGTGCTTTTCAACTGGTTTGGAAAAATAGATTACAGTCCTGTTCTGAGGAAGATACCGGATGGAGCATTCAATTACAGAAAACCGAAACATGTCCCCCGCATAGATCTGATCAATATGGATATTGAAGACAGAAAGAATTCATTCTTCAAGACAAAGAGGGACCTGACCTCTGAGGAATCCGTCAGCCAGGCGAAACGCTGCCTGAGATGTCACCTGAAGATGCATCTTCCCTTTGACCCTGATTAAAATAAGGAATATTTGATGAAACTGAGCCGTTGGGACAGACATCAATGCATTTCATGCACCGTATGCAGTCAAAATGCGCCGCATTCCTGTAAATGGCAATATCCATCGGGCAGTGATTCCTGCAATTATTGCATTCAGTACAGGCATTGGGCTTTGCAGCATCTTTCTGCACATTGATCTTGAGCAGTGATATCCTGTTGAATAATCCGTATATTGCACCTATTGGGCATAGTGTTACACAGAAGAATCTCTTCATTGTAATAGAGCCTGCTATAAATACAATGAGAAACATGTACTTCAGTGTGAAGAAGAAACCGATTGAATTGATAAGCATGGGCTGCATCAGGATCTGCCATATGCTTGCCTCGCCTGTGCCTGCAGGGCATATGAATTTACAGAAGAATGGTTCATGCCAGAATACCGGTATCAGCACAGTGAGCCCGAGAATGCCGTATTTGAAGTATCTCATGAAACCGGGTATTGTGATCTTGATTGACTTTATCTTGTAGAGCAATTCCTGCAGCAAACCGAAGGGGCATAGCCAGGCACATACAAAGCGGCCTGAAAGCATGCCGATAATACCGAAAAAACCTATAATGAAAAAGGGTATAATACCGGACTTCAATGTCTGCTGAAAGGAACCGATAGGGCATGAACCCCATGCAAGGGGACATGAATAACAGTTCAATATCGGGACACATACTTTCTTGAGACTGCCCTGATACATGAAACTTCGTTCACCGGGATTTACTCCCGGATAACTGTTGAACAGTATGGTGAAAAAAACCTGTGATATCCGTCTCATTATGATATGCCAATGCAGTCAAGACAGAGGAATTTGCCGAACTGCTCAATAAGCGAGATATCGTTCTTCATTAACCCCACTACTATCATCACTACGAATATTATGGATAGAATACTGAATATTAATACCCTTTTCTTATTCACCATTAAACTCCGTTTCTGTTTCTTCCAGTACATTTCTGCCTATCAATTGATTGTTCATATAGATATCCAGATTGCCGGGAATATGGAGATAACCTGTGACAGAATGATAATCACCCATAATAACAGAAATGACTGCATCCTCAATACTCATTACAATTTTCACGGGAAGATATGTCTGCCTGTCAAGAAACAGTGAGTCAAAAGCATTATTTTTATTGATTATTGTAATAATGCTGTCATTTTTAATTATTTGTGCAGAACTGTCTATGAGTGATTCAATACCATGCCCCCTGTAGATATTGTTTGGTGAAAACATCAGGCCTGACTGCTTCCTTCCGGCAATGTATGATGCAGCCGGATTATCCTGCCGGATGACACTTGATGTAATCAATGAGTCATTATTGTCAGGAAAATAATAGACAGTAGTGATGCGGAGTGAATCCATATAGTCATCAGTTGTGATTCTTGCTGAATACGGATGTTCGGTATTGGTGAAGTCAGCTGAATATACTGTGTGAAGAACACTGACATGCTTCTGTGTCATTTGCCTGCAGTAATCATGTCTGTCAGTTATACTGCTTAAAATATCGGCATACATAATTATTGACATAATCAATAAACATAGAATAACAATAAACTTCTTCATTCAACAGTAACGGATTTTGCCAGATTTCTCGGTTTATCAACATCAAGTCCTCTCATCACAGCGGTCTCATAGGCGAATATCTGAAGGGGTATTATTGAGAGTATGGGGGTTAATACCTCTGCTGTGGCCGGTATGAAAATAATGTCCCGGAGGATTTTCTCTATCTCTCTGTCATTTTCCGTGGCAATAGCTATGACATGCCCCTTCCTTGCCTTGATTTCCCGGATATTATTTATCACTTTTTCATATATACTGTCTTTCAGGGCAATGACAAATACCGGCATTTTTTCATCAATCAATGCTATAGGCCCGTGTTTCATCTCTGCTGCAGGATATCCCTCAGCATGTATATATGAGATCTCCTTCAATTTCAATGCGCCTTCAAGTGCAACAGGGAAATTAAAGCCCCTTCCCAGATACAGGAAATTGGTATGCTTATACAGTCCTTTGGAGAGTTTTCTTATGAATTTCCTTGATTTGAGTATCTTTTCAATCTTGCCCGGGAGTTCCTCTATATGATTGATAAGGTCAAGCCCTTTCTCAAATGAGAGCGACTGTTTTCTGCCCAGCAGCAGGGCAATGAGTATCAGAACCATTACCTGGGATGTAAATGCCTTTGTTGAAGCAACACCTATTTCAGGACCTGCATGCATATATACACCTGCATCAGTTATCCTGGCTATTGTTGAACCTACTACATTGCATATGCCCAGCACAGTGGCGCCCTTGCGTTTTGCCTCATTGACTGCAGCAATGGTATCTGCTGTTTCGCCTGACTGCGTAATGACAAAAACCACAGTATCCTTATTGACAATGGGGTTTCTGTACCGGAACTCGGATGCATAATCCACTTCAACCGGTATATTGGTAAATGTCTCAAAGAGGTATTTCCCGATCTGGGCAGCATGCCACGATGTGCCGCATGCAGTGAGTATGATGCGTTTGGCATTCATTATCTTGTCCGTGTATTCACAGATGCCATTGAGCCGGGCAGTAGCATTCTCTCTGTCCAGTCTGCCTCTTATTGTATTTTTGATTGTCTTGGGCTGTTCGTATATCTCCTTGAGCATAAAATGGGGATATCCCCCTTTCTCTATCTCTGATATAGTCATATCTATCTCAGTGAATTTCGGGTCACTTATGGAATTGGACAGTATATTGGCAATATTGATATCATCACCGGTTATCCGGGCTATTTCACCGTCTTCAAGATAGAGAACCTGATTGGTATGCGCCACAATAGCACTTGCATCTGATGCAACAATCATCTGACTGTCGGATTTGCCGATTACAATAGGACTGCCCATCCTCGCTGTGACAATCTCTTCGGGATGTAAACTTGAGACAACAAGAATGCCGTAGGTTCCCTTTATCTTCTTCAATGCTTTCTTCACAGCAATGAGCAGGTCATCCTCCATGAATTCCTCTATAAGATGCACCAGTATTTCTGTATCTGTCTCTGATATGAATTTATGCCCCTGTTTCTCCAGATAATTCTGCAATGACTGATAATTTTCTATAATGCCATTATGGACAAGGGCTATTTCCCCCTTACAGTCAGTGTGGGGATGTGCATTGATGTCATTGGGTTCACCGTGTGTTGCCCATCTTGTATGGCCTATACCTGTATGTCCTCTGCAGGAATCAGCGGGGATGCTTCTTTCAAGGTCTATTATCTTGCCTGATTTTTTGATTACATTGAGGGAATTATCCTCACAAATTACAGCAATGCCTGCTGAATCATAACCCCTGTATTCCATTCTCTTAAGACCTTCCAAAATAATATTGGTCGCATCCTTATTCCCTATATATCCGATTATTCCGCACATTCAACAACACCTCTTATTCTACTGAATTGTTTATTCCACTGTTTTTCATTCTCAAATTCACCAATAATACGCATAACAGGTTCTGTGCCTGATTTGCGGATATGGATGAAGCCCTCATCAAATTGATATCTCGCACCGTCTGCGTCATTGAAGTCAGCGTCAGTATAAATCTCTCTTATACTGTCAAAAACACTGTCATCAGACAGGGGATATTTCAATTTTTTCATAAAGAGCTCAGGTAAATTGTCAATCATTTCATCAAGTGTTGAGGGTGATTCTGCGAGCATCTGCAGAATAACAGCTGAACCTGCCAGAGCGTCTCTTGTTTTATTGACACTTGGAAGTATTATGCCGCCATTGCCCTCACCGCCGATTACTGCATTGTTTGCTATAATCCCGTCAACAACATTGGCTTCACCCACAGGTGTCCTGACAATCTTATAGCCGTTTCTTCTGCCCAGATGTTCAATCATTGCACTGGTTGACTGATTTATCACTATACATCCGGCACTCTTCTTCCTCATTACAAAATCACCTGCAAGTGCAATGGTGTATTCCTCTCCGACAGGACCCCTGTGATTTGAAACAATGGCAATCCTGTCACCATCACCATCAGTTGCAAGTCCGATATCAGCATCATGTTTTTTGACTGCATCTGCAAGTCCGGAAAGATTCTCCGGCACTGGCTCGGGATTGCGTCTGAATTTACCGTCCGTATTGGTGTTTATTTCATAGAGGTCAACTCCCAGCTCTCTCAAGAGGCGCGGTATGACAATGGAACCGCCGCCGCTTCCCCCGTCAAAGACAACACGGAGATTGCTCTTCTTTATCATGTCAATGTCAAGAAAATCAATACTCAGCACATCATTGATATGCATATCAGCAATATCCCTGTTTTCAATCAGTGAACCGCCCGGTGAGTATATGTGCTCTGGATTATTCTCCAATTCAGTGAAATGCCTGTATTCCTTATCATTGAGAAATTTGCCCGAACTGCTGACGAGCTTTATACCATTGTACTGGGGCGGATTATGGCTTGCAGTTATAATAAAACCGCCGTCAGCATCCAGTTTACTGACACCATACAGGACTGTAGGTGTAGGCACAATGCCCGTATCAATAACATCAATACCGTAAAAATTGAATACGGATGCAAATATTGAGCTGAACTCTACTCCGCTTTGCCTTGTATCACGCCCGCATATAACCTTGCCGTCTTCTACAAAACGGGCAAATGTCTCTGCAAAAGCAGCTACATTGGAAGGGTGCAGGTCACTGCCCACAAGTCCGCGGATTCCCGATACACTTCTTACTAAACTCATAATTAACAATTATAGTAATTGATTTATCATAGTCAAGTGAATCGTTATTCCTCAGAAATAAAGTACTTGAAAGAGGTATGTTTCCTCATAAGCAATCATGAGGCGGGGACAACTCTCAGAAAGCATCTTTGCTCAACCCGTACACTCCCGATAATTCGGTG
>JAXHVG010000255.1:0-10634 GCA_034189245.1 Caldifarciminota bacterium | reverse complement strand
GCGCATCGGTGTTGCCAATTATTTCCTGCAGCTCATAGGTCTCAATCCACTGCAGTGGCTTCAGGAACCCAGAGGCATATTTGAGATGATGTTTCAGACAGAGCTGCCTCTGCTGCTCAAGGGTCCCTCACTGGCATTATTTTCTCTCTCCATTATGACTGTATGGAAATCACTGGGGTATAATATTATTATATTCCTTGCAGGACTGCAGAATATACCGGGCCATTATTATGAGAGTGCATCCATTGACGGTGCAAACAAATGGCAGTCATTCAGGCATATAACACTGCCCCTGCTCTCTCCAACTACATTCTATGTGCTTCTCATGACAACAATAATGAGTTTCAAGGTATTTGCGCCTGTCTGGATGATGACAGGTCCGCCCCCCGGGGGACCGCTCGGAACAACAAATGTGATTGTGTATTATCTCTTTGACAAGGCATTCAATTTCCTCAAATACGGATATGCAACTGCAGTGGCATTCATACTATTTGTAATCATTCTCGCTTTAACGGTAATTCAAAAGAAATACGGAGAACGCAATGTTCATTATGAATAAACTCCGCAAATTCTCAAAATATATTGTCTATGTTCTGCTTATAGTAGGTGCTGTTTCAATGATATTCCCATTCTTCTGGATGATATCCACATCCCTCAAGACACCTGTTGAGGCAGTGCAGTTTCCGCCCTCATTCATACCAAAGTCATTTGAATTCTCCAATTATTCCGATGCCTGGACAAAGGTCAATTTCGGCAGGTATTTTCTCAATACACTTATAATGGCTTTCTTTACACTGGCGGGAGTGCTCATCACATCAATACTTGCCGCATATGCATTCGCCCGTCTTGACTTCAAGGGCAGGGAATTTCTCTTTGTAGGCATGCTGGCTGTAATGATGATTCCCATGCCTGTCTATATTGTGCCGGGTTATCTCATACTGATGAAATTCGGATGGATTGACACATACTATGCAATGATAGTGCCCTGGACAGCAAATGTATTCTCCATATTCCTCCTGAGGCAGCATTTCAAGACAATACCCAAGGATCTCTATGATGCATCTGTTATTGACGGATACTCTGATCTGGGTTTCCTCTTCAAGGTCGTTGTCCCATTGTCCAAACCGGCACTTGCAACAATATCCATATTCTCTATTATCGGCTCGTGGAATGCATTCCTCTGGCCCCTTGTGGTGACCAATTCCGACAAGATAAGGCCTGTCCAGGTCGGCCTCGCCTATTTCATGCAGGAACAGACAACTGATTATACATTGCTCATGGCTGCATCCACATTTGTTGTTGTTCCCCTTATCATACTGTTTTTCTTTGCACAAAAACAAATTATTGCAAGTTATGCAAGGAGCGGATTAAAAGATTGAAGCATCTATATTACATCTTACCGATTATTCTTCTTACAGTTATTTTAAGCCTGTCATACACGGGTCTAAGGAGTGAAATACCCTCCAGAGACCTCATAGGTGTCAAATATACAATTGAGAAGAATGGCACGATTATCAGCATACTGAGAAAATCAGGTATTGAGAAGAGTGTAAGGGATTCCATTATATCATATCTTTCGCAGGAAACAGACCTCAGGAAATGCATGCCAGGTGAGAAGATATATATTTATACTGACAATAAAATGAATTTCAAGAAACTTGAATATCACAGAAGTACAGGCAATATACTCCTTGTTGAAAAAGACCGCATCTATTCAGTGGGATCCAGGGATTCCGAACATACACTCAATATTGTCTATCTTGAAGGCAATATCCGCACCAATCTGTACAGTGAATTGCTGTCCCGCGGTGAAACAGGTGAACTGGTCAGACAATTTGCAAAGATATTCGCCTGGCAATTTGACTTCAATTCCAATATACAGAGCAATTACAAATATGAGGTAATGGTTGAGAAGCATTTTGTCAATAATGAATTCAGCAGATACGGCAGAATACTCTATGCTTCATTTGAGACAGACAAGCGCCTCTATGAGGCATTCTTCTATAATGATGATAATACATTCGGGTACTATGACAGAGACGGAAACAGGATGGAAGGTTATATAATGAAAGCCCCACTTGCCCAATATGCGAGAATATCATCAGGTTATACTTCCAAACGCTTTCATCCTGTTATGAAGAAATATTACCCCCACTGGGCTATTGATTATGCTTCACCGAAGAACACCCCTGTTTATGCTGCTGCAGACGGTCAGATCATTCACAGATTCTATGACAGATACGGCGGCAATTCCATTATAATAAAACATGCAAACGGGTATGAGACAGAATACATGCATCTCAATAAATTTGAGCGCAATATGGTGGAGGGCAGATTTGTCAATCAGGGTGATGTGATAGGATATGTGGGAAGAACCGGCATAGCAACAGGATACCATCTCCATTTTGCTGTTAAACGCAATGGCACTTATGTCAATCCCAGACGCCTTCAGTTCAAGAAACAGAATGATTTTACAGAAGACAAGCTGGAGCAGTATGCTGCATACAGGGAAGTAATGCACAGCCTTATTTTTGCAGCCAAATCATTCAGCAAATTCCCCGATTATTGCTCACGCAAACAGTATTTCTTTGAATATGCACGTATTACTCATTAATCCCCCTGTTCATGATTTTGCCTGTTTTGACTATTGGCTCAAACCCCTCGGTTTACTCTATATAGCTGACTATCTGGAAAAGAACGGCATTGATATTACTCTATTTGATTTCATGGACAGGCATTCCCCGTTTCTCAATGAGACCTCCACATCAAGAAAATATTCCACAGGCAATTTTGTCAGAGAGAAGATAGCTAAACCGGCTATTCTCTCTACAATTGACAGGCCCTTTTACAGATACGGTGTGAAGCAGGATGCATTTGAGGCATTCCTTGAAGAGAATCATTTTGACTATGGTTTTGTCACTTCAATGATGACCTATTGGTACAGGGGTGTGAATGAGGTGCTGTCCGTACTGAGAGATTTCTCCATAGAGTCTCTTCTGGGAGGCATATATGCACAGCTCCTTCCGGACCATGCACTCTCTATGAGACCGGATTTTCTCTATACAGGGAGCATAGGGGGTCTGAAGGACTTTCTCAATTACCACACTGATATGAGCATTGCACGGGATTACTCATATGAGGACCTGATGCCCCGGTATGACCTCTACAGAGACAATACAGGTGCCTGTATACTGACCCAGACAGGATGTCCGTTCAGATGCGATTACTGCGCTGTACCGGTTCTCAACAGTAATGTACATTTTTTTGACCATGATTATGTACTGTCTGTTCTTGATAATCTCAATAGTACCGGTATAGAGGATATTGCACTGTATGACGATGCCCTGCTGTACAGGAGTGAGGAACACTTCAAGCCCCTGTTCAGACGCATTGCTCAGAGGAATTACCCCATGCGTTTTCATTTTGCCAATGGTCTGCATGTCAATTATATAGACAAAGAAACAGTGGATATAATGACTTCACTCAATATCGGGAGGATTGCCCTCAGTATTGAATCCATTTCTGCCGATTTTCACAGGGAGCATGACAATAAAGCTGATATACTTCATATTGAAAGAGCAATAGAACTATTCAAATCCACTGATATGGACCCTTCCGATATTTATGTGTATATTATTGCCGGCATTCCCGGTGAAACACTTCAGATGATTGATAATGCAGTTGAATTCATCCATGAGAAGGGTGTGCGCATACTGATGAATGAATTCTCACCTGTGCCCGGCACACCGATATATGAAAGATACTCCGATAAATTATCCGACCCCCTGCTTACAGACAAAACAGTATTCGGTCCCATGTTTTCATATTCAATGGATGATATACAGACAATAAAGAATAAAATCAAGAAATATAACAGGGAGATAAATCTTGGCTCTACCGCAGATTGAAAGAAAGAATGATGCAATTGTGCTGACAAGGGACAGTTCCCATATACTCAGTGAAGACCATATAGTTAATTTCCTCTCCGGATTCTTCAAATACAATGAACTGCCCTCATATGTCAATAAAAAGACAGTACTGATGCTGATAAGATCAGCAATAGGGATGAAAGAGGAGAAGGGATTTATCTATGACTTCATGGATAGTGATGCAAAGGACGGGGATATACCTCGTAAATTCAATTCCTATGACTACAGGATTCAAATTGGCTTTGAGGAGACAATGTCCCGGATGCATAAGCTTGAGGTCCTCAATACACACAGGACAGATCTTATGATTCTCCTCAATTCGGATGATTTTGTACTGCTTGATGAAATAAGGAGTATATACAATGCACCTGTTTACATGGCTGATTTCCTCTGCAGGCAGATATATTTCTACAGATGCAGGGCAGGCAATTATCACCTTATTTCAGATGAATTCATTGACAGTACTGATAATGATCTTTTTACCCTGAAACTGCCAGGTGAGAGCAATAATCATTTTGCGGTTTCCCATACAGCATGCGCATGCGGCAGTCCCCTGCCCCTGACAGGAGGCATATACTATGATAAGCGCAATTTATCCGTATTTGCGAGGAAAGACGGCGGTAATCATTACATCCCCCGTCACATACTGGAGGAATCCGTACTCTCTCTTGATAAATCATTCCTTTCAGTTAAGATTGAAGATAATGAAACTCTAAGAGCAGATATTGAGGTGTTTAATACAAGCAGACAAAAAGCAGAGGAGACAATAAGGTCATTCTTCCGCAATTTTGAAAAGATAAACAATCTCAAGACAATTAACCTGTCAATAAATATAATTATATTCGGAGAGTAAAATGGAACAACTCATAGCAGATTATTTCAACAGCAAAAACATTGCTGTTGTCGGAGCAAGCACTGAGAAATCCAAATTCGGATACAAGGTATTCAAATTGCTCAAAATGAAGGGTTATAATGCAATACCCGTTAATCCCAAAATTGAGGAACTTGACGGTATTAAAGCATATCCGGATATTGCTTCCATTGAGGAGAATATTGATGCAGTATCATTCATCATACCGCCGGACAAGGCAATGCCTGTTCTGGAGCAGATCAAGGAAAGAGGCATTGATCTGGTATGGTTTCAGCCTGGAGCTGAGTCATATAAATTGACCCGTTACTGTGAGTCAAATGATATTCGCGCCATATATCACAGATGTGTTCTGGTTGAGGCGGAGAGGTTCTAAAAAACCCTCAAACCCCCTTCAATTATATGTTTTCTGTTGATTTTTACCCCTTTTAGTGTTATAATATTATGTTATGAATGAACCGAATCACATATCGGAAAATTTAGAGAGAATAAGAGAGTTAGTTGATAAAAAATACAGGTCATCACTCTCACTGCAGGACATAGACCTCACATCTGTTGTGCCCGAAGACCTGCTCAAATCCTGTTCTCTCAGGTCAATTACAGGCAACAAACTGATTATTGCAGCAGATTCTTCTGTCAATCTTTTCCGGCTCAATATGCTGAGAGATAAAATACTGATAAAAATAAAGAATGATTATCCTGACATAAGGGTGGATGATCTCAAGCTAATAATTTCAACGGAGGAATAATGGCATCTCAAAAGAAACATGATTACAATTCAACCCAAATTAAAATACTGAAAGGCCTTGAGGCAGTAAGGAAGAGACCTGCCATGTACATAGGTGACACAGGCAAGAGAGGACTCCACCACATGGTCTTTGAGGTTGTGGATAATTCAATTGACGAGGCATTGGCAGGATACTGCGACAAAATTGATGTTGCACTGCATGACGGTAATAAGGTGACAATTAAGGATAATGGAAGGGGTGTGCCTGTTGATAATCATCCCACACAGAACAAGCCGGGGCTTGAGGTTGTGATGACAATGCTTCATGCAGGCGGCAAATTTGACAATAAGACATATCAGATATCTGGCGGACTGCACGGTGTAGGTGTTTCTGTTGTAAATGCACTCTCCCAGTGGCTTGAGGCAAGAATTGAGAGAGACGGCAATGTATATTTTCAGAGATATGAGCGGGGATTCCCTGTGGAGGACATGAAGATCATAGGCAAGACCAAGTCCAACGGAACGGAGATAACCTTTGTGCCTGACAATCAGATCTTTGAAGAGGGCGAGTTCTCATTTGATGTGCTCTCAGAGCGTCTCAGGGAACTGGCATTTCTAAACAGCGGTCTTGTGATAGAGATAAAGGATAAAAGAACAGGGAAAGACGGAAAATCCCATAAATTCATGTTCAGGGGCGGCATCAAGGAATTTGTCTCATATCTGGATGAGAATAAGACCCCCATATCCAAGACAATTCATATTGAGAACAACCGTGACAGTATAGAGGTTGAAGTTGCCCTGCAGTACAATTCATCATATTCAACCAATATATACTCTTTTGCCAATAATATTCATACTAAGGAAGGCGGCACACATCTCATAGGATTCAAATCAGCCCTCACAAGGTGCATCAATGATTATGCAAAAAAGAACAAGATGCTCAAGAAGATGAACAGCATATCGGGTGATGATGCAAGGGAAGGTCTTACTGCAATTATTTCAGTCAAGATACCCGAACCCCAGTTTGAAGGTCAGACCAAGACCAAACTGGGCAATAGTGAACTCAAGGGTCTTGTTGAATCAATAGTGGGAGAAGAACTTGCTGCATATTTTGAGGAGAACCCTTCTGTTGCAAATAAGATAATCAAAAAGGCAATTGTATCAGCAAGAGCCCGTCTTGCTGCAAAGAAGGCAAGGGCTCTTACACGCCGCAAGAGTGCTCTGGACTCATCTTCACTGCCCGGCAAACTGGCTGACTGCACACTGAGAGACCCCAAGCTCTCGGAACTGTATCTTGTTGAGGGTGACTCAGCGGGAGGCAGTGCGAAACAGGGCAGAGACAGGTCATTCCAGGCAATCCTTGCACTGAGGGGCAAAATTCTCAATGTGGAGAAGGCAAGGATTGACAAGATACTCTCCCAGGAGACGATCAAGACAATCATACAGGCAATAGGCACAGGCATAGGAGTAGATGAGTTTGATATTGAGAACCTGAGATATCATAAGATTATCATTATGACTGATGCTGATGTTGACGGTGCCCATATCAGGACACTGCTTCTCACCTTCTTCTACAGATACATGGCTGAACTCATTGAAAATAATCATATATATATTGCACAGCCGCCTCTCTATCAGGTCAAAAAACACCGTACTGAGAGATACGCCTATTCTGATGAGGAATTACAGAAAATACTGAAGGATTTCAAGTCCAAACCCAAGGTGCAGAGATACAAGGGTCTCGGTGAAATGAATCCCGATCAACTCTGGTCAACAACAATGGACCCGGACAAGAGGGTGCTGAAAATGGTCAAACTTGAGGATGCTGTTGAGGCAGACAGGATATTCACCATACTTATGGGCAGTGAGGTTCAGCCGAGGAAGAAGTTCATAGAAGAACACGCAAAATATGTGGAAAATCTTGATGTATGATACATTCACCTCCCAAAGAACTTCAATCTGAGAGATGTCTTCTCAGGGATATCCGCCTCAGTGACAAAGAGGATATGTTTGAATATGCATCTGTTGAAGAAGTAGCTCAGTATGTTCTCTGGGACAGACACAGGACAGTAAAGAATTCCGAAGAATTCATAAAAAGGGTTCTCAAGGCATATAAAAAGGGAGAGGACAATCTTGTCTGGGGCATTGAATACAGAAAAGAGCATAAATTCATCGGTTCTGCGGGACTGCATAATCTTGATGAATCAAACAGGAATGCTGAACTGGGTTATGTGGTTTCACACAAATACAAGAACCGCGGTTTTGCAACAGAAGCATCATCAGAGATTGTCAGATACGGATTTGATGAACTCAAACTCCACAGAATATATGCCCGCGTATTTCCCGGAAATAAGCCATCATCACGGGTTCTGGAGAAATTGGGCTTTATGAAAGAGGGTGTAATGAATCAGTCTGTTTATATGAACAACAGATATCATGATACAATTTTATATGCCAAGGTTAAAATGATTGGGTCTTGACAAAACTATAAATTATGGGTATATTGATATACCTAATACGCGGGGGCGTAGTTCAGTTGGTTTAGAACGCTTGCCTGTCACGCAAGAGGCCGCGAGTTCGAGTCTCGTCGCTCCCGCCATATTACATTTCCCCATTTCATCGGTATCTTGGTCCCTGAGCCAGTTCTGTTGGTCCGAACTTTTTCTACTAAGGGTTCGGGGGCTTACTGGACTATTATCGAACTGGGGATTAATCAAGTTGGTCAGTTAAGAATTTGGTTGTGTTTATTATTTCTTTATCTCTATTGTATAATATAAGTCCATTCTCTTCAGAAGTTGATCCAGATACATAACTCGGTATTATAAAATATTGTATATTTCTATCAGGTGTTATTCTGAAATCATCAAATTCTATCAGTGTTTTAACCATTTTATTGGTATCTATTTCCATTAGATAGTAATAAGATTGAATTTCATAGCTGTCAAAGATTCTCATTGCCACAGATTTTGAATTATCCCCATGACAAAACGGTTCATTATACGAATCACATACAAATGAATTGCTGTCTGCATCTATAAAAGTATCTTGCCTTTCAACCAATTCCTCCTGAAAAGTCATGTTATCAAATAACACTAATGTAGAACTGCCCATTGTTAGCATACAATCATTTGATGCTCTGTCATAAGATATATGCTTGTATCTCCTATATACTTCAGAGACCACAGTATAATATTCATTGGTTATTGTTTCCGATTCTAAATCATATTTTACAAGAGCCTGTGCTTCTTCACTTATTCCTATTATCTCATTTTCGTTGACCCATTCCGCTTCATATATCCCTGGGATCTCCTGCCAATCTGCTGACTCACCCTCCATTAAGTATGCATTTGCATCAAGTGATATGAGCTTCTTATCTCCAAGTATATCTATTTTTATTGGTGATGACAATCCTGTATAGTAATCACCTTCTCGTCTGAGCAACAGCTCTTTCTCCCCAGTAAATACATTGATACGCCATATTTCTCCCTGGCTCCAAGCCCAATAGCCTGATGAACCCGTTATTGACATTGCTGTTGTGTTTACCCACTTTCTCACCATTGTATACATCAATATATGGCTGTCATCTTCCCAGCATATACTGTCAAAGAACAGATGTCTTTCAATCTCTGAAGGAAAGAGTGAACAGGAGGATAGTAATACTACAATAATCAGGACTGATAATAATTTAATAACGGTTATTTTTTTCATTGAGTCATATACTCCAATTCATATTCTTTTAATAGATTATCATTCTTGTCGTATACATTTATTATTCCGTCTTCAAAATTGATGTACGAACTGTCATCAGCCATATAATAATATTTTTCTTCTAATTCATCTGTCTCTTGCCATGTGGTATCAATCTTCTCTATCTTATATATATTATTACTATAATCTTTGAAGAGTAATACATCATTTAACCATTTTAATCGCCTTATATTACTTATACTTAATTCAACTACATCATATGTTATACTATCAGTTTTGAAACTTCCTATATAAACATTGGATTCACTTGAATATCCAGCGGTTAATCCTAAATCCCAGTTTACATCGTTGCACTCTTGCCCTGCATTGAATTCCTTGGTTTCTCCAGTAGTTCTATTAAAATACTTAAAATAACTAACTTCAAGTACGATAACTTCTGTTTCATCTGACGATATAAAGAAATTTTCTACATTATCAAATAAAGTATCTTTTACTGGTTTCAGTGTAGTTCTATTTTCCAATGAATATTTATAATTATCCAATAGATACCATGATAAAAAGTATATGTTTTTGTCTGATTTACGAATATAAGAAGGTTCAGTGTACTCCCCGTATGGAATACTTAGTCCTGAAGCATCTAAATATTCAGAATATACTTCATCAGTATTAACATCTATTATGTGAACAACAAACCCAACAACAGATTCAGTTGTTTCTTCACCCAAATAAACCCATCCTGCGTTTTTTTTATATGATAATCTGCATATGGCTATATAATCTCCATCATAGAGTATATCAGCAGCACCTCCAATATCTTCAGTTTCTGGTACATATAACCAACAATTACTGAACAGTAATAATATTAATATACCTAATAATATAATTATAAAACTTTTCTTCATTATTCCCTCCGTAATAATTTATTGTCTTTCTTATTAAACCAATTCATATAATTATTATACGATTTTACCCTATTTATTCAAGATTGTTGGTTCGGACTGAGGATAGAGGTCAATAGTGGATGGTCAATTTATTATTCTTAAAATGATTTGAGATTCTACCATCTAACATTTATTTGAATCATAATTACTATTCCAATTTCCCCTTTTCATCAATAATGAATGAATCAATCAACTCATTATTATTATTGAAAAAATCAAACTGGATTTTGTAATAGCTATAATCTTTATATGTCATAATAATATAGTCACCATTCTCATTCATATTAAAATACTTGATATCATCATATTTTACTATATCACCTGAAGTGTCTGTAACAATTATGAGTGAATCCAAATTTTCGGTCCCTAATTTACCTAATATAGTATCTCCGTGCCATTTTATATACTGCCCTTCATAGGGAATGCTTATCGTTTTTATGGTTTTGTTATTCAGATTAATT
>JAXHVG010000254.1:0-2893 GCA_034189245.1 Caldifarciminota bacterium | reverse complement strand
CTGGATATCCTTTCTTACTTCACTATTTGTATCATTAATTGTTGTTTTTGTAATGATTCTGTTTGTTGTTCCCAATATCGGATTTCTCTCCAATGAACAGGCAGAGGGTAAGATTGAAGTACCTCAATTGGAGGGCCTCAATATTGACAGGGCAAAGATCATAGCAATGAACAAGGGGCTTCCTGTTTTTATTGAATCAGAGAAGGTCTCTGATGAGAGCAAAGGCAAGATACTCTCCCAGTCACCAATGGCAGGTGCTGAGGTTGAGAAGAGCAGTGTTATAAATGTCATAATAAGTGCCGGTCCTGCAATGGAAGAGGAAGAGCCTGTTGAGACAAAAGAGGAGCCGGAAATACCTGAGAATATCACTCTCCCTCATTATACCGGTCTCAATATAGATGATGTGCAGCGTGATATTATTGCCAAGGGCCTGCAGATAGGCAGTGTGGAATATATTGAGAATGACAAGTATCCGGCAGATGCAGTGATACGGACAAAACCGGAGAGCGCAACAGTGATTGCCGAAGGTTCATCAGTTGATATATATGTATCACAGGGCGTGGGCTCTGTTACTGTTCCCGATGTTTACAGGTCATCAAGATCATCTGCAATTACAAAGATAAAGAATGCGGGTTTGTATGTTGAGCAGACCCACTATACTACCAATGTGGAGTATCCCTTTGATATTGTTATCAGGCAGCAGCCCAAATCAGGAACAAAAGTCAAGAAAGGAAGCGGTGTACAAATATGGCTGAACGTGGAAGGCAGATAGATAAAAAGGACAGGAAGCAATTCTTCAGGCCGAAATTCAATATAGATAATTTCGGTTCAAAAATGGCTCTCATTATTATCAGTGCAGCATTACTCTCAGTGATTGCCGGATTCATTATTGCCAATTACATTGTGATGCCGTGGATTATACGCTCCGGCTCAGAGATAGTGATTCCCGACATCACAGGCATGCATATTAATGAGGCAAGCAGGATTATAAAGAGAGAGGGGCTTTCAATCAGTGTCAGTGATGAGATATACTCTGATAAGATAGACCAATCCGTCATTGTATCGCAGACCCCTCTTCCCAATACAAAGGTCAAATTCTCAAAGACAATAGAGATAGTGATATCCAAGGGTGCTGAGAAACTCATTGTGCCTACTGTGCGCAACCTCTTCATCAATGATGCTGTCTCACTGATAGAGAATAATGGATTTACTGTGAAAGACACAGTGTATTCATTCTCAGGCGACATATCGGAGAATAATGCAATAAACACCAATCCCCCGAGCGGTACAATAGCAACAAAGGGGAGCGGTGTCATATTGTATGTCAGCAGGGGCAATAAGAGTGATTATGTGAGTCTCCCGTCATTCATCGCCATGTCACCTGATTCAGCAAAGGCACTGGCACGCAGGAATGACATACATATAGGTCAATTCATAGAGCAGCCGGGTGATTATGACAGGCCTACTGTTATTATGCAGTCACCTGACAGCGGTGTCTGGGTATTAAAGGGTGATACAATAAATCTCACAGTAGGTTTACCGGTATTCAATTATGAATAGTGTCAAGGTTGTCCCGTCAGTGCTTTCAATGGATTTCTCATGCATTGAAAGTGAATTGAAGAAAATCCCCGAGAGCATTGACATGCTGCATCTGGATATAATGGACGGCAATTTTGTTGATAATATCACATTCGGCCCCAAGCTAGTAAAGACAATAAGAGGGTGTACTGAGAGAAAACTGGACGCGCATCTGATGATTGCTGACCCTGAAAAACACGCGGATGATTTCCTTGATGCTGGTGTCAGTTACATATCCTTTCATATTGAGACAGTGTCAGATCCGCGCAAACTCATAGAACACATATCCTCAAGGGGAGTGAAGCCCGGTCTTGCAGTCAATCCGCCTACAGATATCAGAGCAATTAATGAGTATCTTCCGATAATTGATTATGTGCTTGTCATGTCAGTCAATCCGGGATTTGCCGGACAGTCATTCATGCCCGAGGTGCTTGATAAGGTCAAGTATCTCAGAGACAAGCAGGACACATTGGATTTCAGTATTGAAATAGACGGGGGCATTAATGGTGAGACTGCAAAGGAGGCAATAGATGCAGGTGCCCGGTGGCTTGTCACAGGTTCATATTTCTTCAAACATCAAAATCTCAGTGAAGCAGTGAGGCAATTAACACAATGAAAATGGAACATATTGTAATAGTGGACTTTGGTTCACAGTATACGCAGTTAATAGCAAGGCGCATCAGGGAAGCAGGCGTGTATTCTGTAATAGTGCCGCCCTCAAAGGCAATTCAGTCAGTCACAAGCAGGACAAAGGGCATAGTCCTCTCAGGCGGGCCTGCCAGTGTGTATGACAGTAATGCACCGGATATATCCCCGGATATATTCAAGAAGGCTATCCCTGTGCTGGGTATATGCTACGGCATGCAGATCATGGCTTATAAAATGGACGGGGCTGTTGAAAAGAGCAGTAAGAGAGAGTATGGCAGGGCTACACTGCATATAAAAACAGATAATCCGCTTTTTGACAGTATTCCCGGTAATTCCATTGTGTGGATGTCTCATTCAGACCGTGTGAAACAGGTCCCTTCAGGATTTGAAATAATCGGCAGAAGCGAGAATACAGAGGCAGGGGCTGTCTATAATAGTGAAAGAAACATATACGGCCTGCAGTTTCATCCTGAAGTGGTCCATACTGTCCACGGCAGGCAGATGCTGAGCAATTTTGTTCACAGGATATGTGACTGCAAAGCAGCATGGTCCCCGGAGAGTTTTGTCAAGAAAATTATTGATAAGATAAACGACAGCTATCCTGAAGGCAATATCATATCAGGCATATCCGGGGGTGTGGATTCCACTGTTGCAACAGAGATGGTGC
>JAXHVG010000253.1:0-6346 GCA_034189245.1 Caldifarciminota bacterium | reverse complement strand
GGAGAATGACAAAATAGAAACCACGATAACTGCTGTTATAAGCAGCAATATAAGAAGAGATACTGCAATTATTACACGCCGGTTCTACAATAAACCGGATGAGAAGATGTGCATTACAGGCATTACAGGCACAAACGGCAAGACAACAACATCGTATCTGCTGAAACACATATTCTCCCGTGAAGCCGAGACAGGACTTATCGGTACAATACGGCATATGATAGGTCCGCGTATTATTGAAGCAGTAAATACAACACCGGATCCTCCGGTCATATACAATCTCATGAATGAAATGGTCAAGGCGGGTTGTAAATACTGTGTTATGGAGGTCTCATCACACGGTCTTAAACTGGACCGTGTTTACGGATTGAATTTTGACAGTGTTATATTCACCAATCTCACCCGGGATCACCTTGATTTCCATAAGACAATGGAGGATTACAAACAGTCAAAACTGAAACTGTTCAATATGATGAAGAATACAGGATTTGCTGTTGTTAATGCTGATGACAGTCATGCAGTTGACTTTATAGGCAGTGCATCTGAAAATCCTGTTTACACATTCGGGCTGAGGAAGAGGGATGTCCTGTGGACAATTGACATCAAACGCATATCAATGGGAGGAAGCAGGTTTATTCTGTCAAATAACACAGAGGGACTCTCATTTGAGATAGATATAAGGATCATAGGAGACTATAATATATACAATGCAGCAGCTGCCTTCATAACTGCATACTATACAGGTATAGACCCTCAGACAATAATCAGCAGTCTGGCGGATGCAGGCAATATAGAGGGCAGGTTTGAGAAATTCCGTGACAGAAGAGGTTTCTATGTCATTGTGGATTATGCACATACACCGGATGCACTTGAGCGTGTGCTGAAGACAGTAAAGAGGCTGACACACGGCAAAGTTATTGCTGTATTCGGATGCGGCGGTGACAGGGACAAGTCCAAGAGGCCTATAATGGGGAAAATAGCAACCCATTACTCGGATATGACAATAATCACTTCAGATAATCCCAGAACAGAAAATCCGATCAATATTATTCAGGACATTGAAAGCGGCATTAAGGAGAAGAATTATTTCATTGAACCGAACAGGAAAAAGGCGATCAAGAGGGCTCTTGAGCACGCCAAGCCCGAAGACACTGTAATTGTCGCAGGCAAGGGGCATGAGACATATCAGATAATCGGTTCCCGTACAATACATTTTGATGACAGGGAAGAGATAAGGAGATATTTGAGATAATGGAAAGTGTAAGATTAAGCACTATTGCCCAATGGACTGGCGGAAGGCTCATAGGCAGTGATATTGCTGTTGATTCTGTCAGCACGGATTCAAGAGATGCTGTCCGGGGCAGCACATTGTTCACTGCAATTAAAGGCATACATTACAATGGGCATGACTTTCTGGATAATGCATCACAAAATGGTGCTTCTGCACTGCTGCTTTCTGAAGAGAGGGAGACCGGTCTGCCGCATATTATTGTTGAAGATACATGCAGGGGGCTGAGGGATTTTGCAATGCATTATCTTGAGCAGTTTAATCCGGTGAAGATTGCAGTAACAGGTTCAACGGGAAAGACGACATTCAAGGATCTGCTCTATGATGCAATTGACAGTAATAATAAAATCAAGACAGAAGGCAATACCAATAATCTCATAGGTGTACCGCTTAATATACTGAGAATAGATAATGATACGGAATATGCAGTCATTGAGATGGGTATGAATTCACCCGGTGAAATAAGTGAACTCTCCCGTATCTTCAAACCGGACTGCATTGTTATAACACCAATCAATAATTCCCATATAGGCAATTTCAATTCATTTGATGAGCTCATCAATGCTAAGATGGAGATATTTGACTATGCTGACCGGGAAACCTCTGTTCTGATAAATGGAGACAACAGATACATACTTGACTTTGTGCCTGACAGTATAGATTACAGTACATTCGGAATGAATCCCGGAAATACTTATCATCCCGACAGTTTCAGTCTTGACCGGACCGGCACCCGTGTTTATTTCAATAATACGGCACTCAGTATAAATGTTCCCGGCAGAGGCGCAGTTAATCTGCTCACTGCACTGTATGGTTTCAGCAGGATGAACAAGCAAGTGCCCCTCAATATAGAATCTGCTGCAGAGTCCTTTGATCCGCCTGTTATGCGGCTCAATATAATCAATCTGCCGCAGCTGATACTTATTGATGATTCATACAATTCCAGCCCGGCATCACTTCTCAATGCAGCAGAGGTGCTTGAAAAATTCAAGGGCAGGAAGATTGCAGTACTGGGTGATATGCTGGAACTGGGCAGAAATACTGAGGAGATTCACGCCAAAACAGGTGAAAAACTCAAGTGTATGGATATAGACATGATCATCACACTGGGCAATGCCTCATCCGGTATTTCCTCTCAGTCGGGCAGAGGCAGGCATTTCACGGGTATTGAGGCATTGAATAATCATCTGGCCGGTATTGTAAGAAGGAATGATGTAATACTGGTCAAGGGTTCAAGAAGTATGGGTATGGAAAAAACAGTATTATTCTTAAAGGAACTGGAACATGATATATAAAATGCTGATATCAATAACAGATGAAATAGCATTGTTCCGCTATATTACATTCAGGTCAGCAATGGCAGCAGTCACTGCACTGCTCTTCTCCTTTGTATTGGGCAGACCGATAATAAGGTTCATCAAGAGCATAAACCTCACGGAGACAATACGAAATGACGGGCCTGCAGGTCATATAAACAAAACAGGCACACCCACAATGGGGGGATTGCTGATCATATGCTCTATACTGAGCGGTGTTGTATTCTGGGCAGACCTCTCAAACCCGTTTATCAGGATACTGATTCTCATTACTGTTATTCTCGGCATACTGGGTATTACGGATGATCTGCTCAAGAGAAGGGATAAGAATGGCTTAAAACCCGCAATCAAAATCATTGTCCAGATAATAGTAGGGCTTATACTGGGTCTGTTTGTACTGAATTATAATGCATATGGCATAACAGATACAATGACAAATATAATATTTCTGAAGAATATCATGATAAACCTCTCATTTATGTATATACCGTTTGTCATACTTGTATTGACAGGCACAACCAATGCTGTCAATCTGTCAGACGGGCTGGACGGACTGTCTGCAGGCATGCTGGCAATAATTTTCACTGTCTTTACTGCTATTGCATATATATCAGGCAACAGTGTTTTCAGTGAGTATCTCAATATGCATTTTATTGCAGGAAGCGGTGAGACAACAGTATTCCTCGCATCAGCAGCAGCAGCATCCCTGGGCTTTTTATGGTTCAATTCCCACCCTGCAGAGATATTCATGGGAGATACCGGATCGCTTACACTGGGCGGCATACTTGCCGCTTCAGCCATTCTGCTCAAACAGGAGATACTTCTGCTCATTGCAGGAGGGATGTTTGTAGTGGAGACCATGTCTGTCATTATCCAGGTGACTTCATTCAAATTAACAGGCAGAAGGGTTTTCCCAATGGCTCCCCTTCACCATTCATTTGAAAAGATGGGCATGCCTGAAAATAAAATAGTCGTGAGATTCTGGATTGTATCAATACTGTTCGGGATACTTGCATTAAGCACATTAAAATTGAGATGAATACGGAAATGAATATAGAGAATAAAAGAATCACTGTTATCGGATTCGGGCAGAGCGGCAGGGATGCCTCTCTGCTTATTGAATCCCGCGGCGGCAGTGTCTTCATAAGCAATGACTCCCTGCCTGCCGGTAATGATACGGCTCTCATTGAGCAACACGGATGGGGATATGAGACATCCCATACTGATAGAGCATTACATTGTGATATGATTGTTGTAAGTCCCGGAATTGCATGGGAGATACCCCTTATCAGAAAAGCTCTCAATTCAAATATAAGGGTCATACCGGAAATAGAACTGGCATATAATTTTATTTCAAAACCCATTACAGGCATTACAGGGACAAACGGCAAATCAACAACAGCTTATCTGATATATCAAATACTGCACAGTACAGGAATAAGGCCTCAGATCGGAGGAAATATCAGCCCGGGCAAATCACTGAGCAGTATAGCATTAAATCCTCCGGAGTCCTATGATCATGTTGTGTGTGAGCTATCCTCATTCCAGCTTGAGCATATAGATTCATTCCGCTGCAATACATCAGTACTTACCAATATTTCCGAGGATCATCTGAACAGGCATAAGACAATTGAAAACTATGCAAACAGCAAAATGAATATATTCAGCAATCAGACACCCCATGACAGGGCGGTTATCAATTCAGACAGTGTCAATATTGCCGGCATTGCAGCAGATGCGCACATTATTACTGTTTCGGGGAGGGACACAGAGGCGGATATACTGCTCAATGACAGATCATTCACAGTAAAAGGGGCTAATGAGAAGATCAGTATGGCAGAATTCTTTCTTCCCGGCAGACATAACAGATTCAATCTGGTGCAGGCAATTGCAGCAGTATTTGGTCTTGATATTGATAGGAAAACAGTGGAGGATATCATACCTTCACTGAGGGGCATGCCTCACAGAATGGAATATGTTGACACAATAAATAATGTCAGAATCTACAATAATTCAATGTGCACAAATCCTGTTGCATTCAGAAAGTCCCTGGAGATATTCACTGAACACCAGACAGTGATTCTCGGTGGGAGGAATAAGAATTTTAATATAGAGATGATTATTGATGCAATTATTTCATTTGCAGATAATGTCATTCTCATAGGTGAATCATCTTCCTTGATGCATGACATGCTTGAGAAAAGGAATTATCACGGCAATATCTTCCCGGCTGATAACCTGCAGGAGGCTGTTGTGACTGCTGTCGGGAATACACCTGAAGGCGGTGTTATCAATTTCTCTCCCGGATTTGCCTCATTTGACATGTTCATTAATTTCCGCCAGAGAGGGAATCTCTTCAAACAGTATGTAAGGGAGCTTAAATGAAGAGAGAGAGATGGATTATGATGATAACAGCAGCACTTATAATGATAGGACTCATAATGCTCTTCAGTGCCTCCTCATTTATTGCATATCAGAATTCCCTTTTCAACAATAACCCGTATTTTTTCCTCAAGAGGCAGTTCTTCCACATGATAATAGGCATATTCGCATTCTTTACAGCAAAATCACTCCCATTGACATTTCTCAAACGCATCGGTCTGCCCCTTGTCATTATTTCCCTGATTCTGCTCGTTTTGGTATTGATTATAGGGGAAAGAACAAATGGAGCAAAGAGATGGCTTGATATCGGTATTATCTCATTCCAGCCATCTGTTGTGGCGGAATTTTCACTGATACTCTTTATAAGTTCCTTTGCCTCTTCATTCAGGGGATTCTCAATAAGGAAGAAATGGGCATATCTTGCACTGGCATTTACACCTGTGCCGCTGATACTCTTTGAGCCCAATATATCAACTGCTGTTATTATGGCGGGATTCATCATTATAATACTTTTTATCAGTGGTATTGAAAAGAAATTCTACATATCTCCACTGGCTGTAATGGGTCTCACACTGTTTGTAATGATTCCCAAATACTCGTATGCAGTATCAAGAATCTCCTCATTTATGGGCAGCAATCCTGATCATACACAGACAGAGGCATCACTACTTGCATTCGGCAGCGGGGGCTTCTTCGGTGAGGGCATTGGCCTGGGCAGACTCAAACTGCTGTTCATACCTGAAGCATATTCCGACTTCATATTCTCCATAATCGGTGAAGAACTGGGTCTTATAGGAGCATTGCTTGTTTTGGGCGCATTCATATTCCTGCTCTATCAGGGTCTTATGGTTGCAAAGAATACATATTCACCATTCGGCAAGATACTGGCTTTCTCCATTTCACTGTTCATATTCCTCAAAGCACTGCTTCATATGGCAATTTCCGTAAAACTCCTGCCGACAACAGGCATAGGCCTGCCATTTATCTCATACGGCGGGACATCACTTATAATAAACATGGCTCTTATAGGCATACTGATAAGGATTGCACAAAATGAGAAGAAATATGTATAGAAATTCAAAAGATACAAAACCAAATGTACTGATATCTGCCGGGGGTACAGGCGGGCATATCATGCCGGCTGTAACAATAGGCAGTCAGATGGAATACTTCAGCCCCCTGTATATATGCGGAGATAGGGATATTGAAAGAACAATATACGGCAATATGGGCATTGAGCCATTTACAGTAAAACTGAAGAATCTGAAACTCACCTCCGTTCCGGGTATAATTAACGGGATTGTTGATGCAGCTTCCCTCATCATATCACGGAATATAACCTCCATACTGATGATGGGCA
>JAXHVG010000252.1:0-9127 GCA_034189245.1 Caldifarciminota bacterium | reverse complement strand
ATTTTGATGAGGCTGACATTCAGTATATAAGAGAGCAGTTTGAAAAAAATGAGAGTGAAGTGAAGCGTCTGCTTGAAAAGGGGCTTGTCTATCCTGCATATGATTATCTTATCAAAGCAACACATGCATTCAATCTGCTGGATGCGCGGGGTGCTGTCTCGCCCAAGGAGAGACAGGGGTATATAAAGAGAATAAGGGATCTGGCACGAGACACAGCAAAACAATATACAAGGGACAGGGATGAGTAATATTCTCTTTGAACTGGGTTTTGAGGAACTGCCTGTTGATGAGATAACAAATCTCTATAATCATATTGAAAGCAATCTTAAAGAGCAATTGATTGAGAATGGATATGATGTAAAACCCACAGACAATTACAATGTCTATCAGACACCGCGGCGCCTTGTTATTTATCTGAAGGATATTGATGAGCAGACAGCAGAACAGACAGTGGAGATGAAGGGGCCTCCTGAGAATATATTCTATGCAGGCGGCAGTATCAGTCCTCAGGGCATGGGTTTTCTCAAATCCAAGGGCCTTGCTGAGGAGGATGTTGAAGTAAGAGACGGATTTGTCTATTACTCTCAGGCAGAGGGCGGTGAGAAGACAACAGATATTTTGAGCAGTATATTGAAGGAATTACTGTCATCTGTGCCATTCAGCAAAACAATGACATGGCCCGGCAGTGATATAAGATTTTCAAGGCCGGTAAGATGGATACTCTTTATGGAAGATGATGCAATTATTAAATTTGAATTTGCCGGTATCAAGTCAGATAATAAAACATACGGCAACAGGACAACAGGCAACAGGGCAATTACAGTGAAGAGTACAGATGATTATAGAAGTAGGATTGAGGAGCATTATGTGATGCTGTCTGATGGTATTGATTCCGGTAAAAGATACGGGAAGATTTTAGAACAGATTAGAGATTATAATGAGAAATCCGATTGCAAAATTGAGCCGGATATAGGTAAAATGCTCATTACAGAAAACTCTCTGCTCACTGAATGGCCTGTTCTGATAACAGGGGAGTTTGACGAACGGTTTCTCAATCTGCCTGCCCCGATACTCACAACGGCGATGAGGCAGCATCAGCGTTATTTCGCTGTGATTGACAAGGATAACAATTTAACAGATCAATTTGCATTTATCTCAAATAATCCCAATGCTGATGAGGATTCACAGAAGATGAATCATCAGAGGGTGCTTTCGGCACGGCTTGAGGATGCTGAATTCTATTTCAACAATGATATGAAGAGGACTCTGGATGATTACTCTGATATGCTTGATGATATTGTCTATTTCAGGCATCTCGGTACTTACAGTGATAAAATTGAAAGGATTTCAGGTATTGCTTCACATATTGAAGATATGATATCCGATGACAGGAGAACAGACTGGAATGAACTGGCTCTTATTGCCAAATTTGATATTGCCACAGATATGATAAAGGACGGTAAGGAATTTACAAAACTGCAGGGGACAATCGGTTATCATTATGCACTTGAAATGGGTATTGAAGAAGGCAAGGCAAGGGTTGCACGCGAGCATTATAGACCTGAAGTAAAAGGCAGCTGTCTGCCTGATGATGACAAGAGCAGGATACTCTCAATTGCAGACAAGATAGATGCCATTGCAGGGGCATTCATAGCAGGATATAAACCGACAGGTTCAAAGGACATCATGGGAGTGCGCCGGACATCACTTGCAATCATATACATGATGTATGAACTGGGATTTGTTGACAGCAAATGGTCTATTGATATTGCCGAGATAATAAAATATGCATACTCCCGATTTGACAGTAATGAACATTTTAGTGAACTGATTGAATACATGAGAACAAGACTGCAGAACTATCTCTCCAATGAGCAGAGTATAAGCCCGGATATTATAAGATGCGTGACCAAGACAGAGCAGTTGACCATTGATACAATTCTTGACAAAGCAAGGATCATACAGGAACAGAAAGATAATAATCTGAATGATTTCAGGACAATGGTAACAGGCCTCAAGCGCGTCAATAATATTCTCAAGGAATATGAACCCGGCAGGCCTCTTTCAGAGGATATGCTGAAGGAGTCATATTCAAAGGAACTGCTTAAAAAAGCGCTTGGTATTGAAGAGAAGAACAGAGAGAGATACAATGGAAATCAATACACTAAAGCACTGGACAATCTGCTTGAATTGAGAAAACCGATAGATGACTTCTTTGACAATGTTATGGTTATGGACAAGGACATCAAAATAAGAGAATTGCGTCTCAGCCTCCTTTACCGTGTCAGAGAAGTATTCAGTCAATTCGGGGATTTTTCGGAAATTGTTTTTGATGATGATAATGGTGATGAATAATATTGACACCTCAATCTGATAATCTATAATAAAGAGTTAAACAGCAAAGGAGAATAATGCGTCTTCCAAGAGGCAAGGCATTGCTTGAAAATACCAATATAGACTTTATCAATTTTGATAAAATACTCAATGCAGGCAAGAGGGAACGCTCGCATAAGATAAACGGCTACATATCCCTTATCTACCCCCAGGATGTTGATATTATATTCCTGTCATTGGGAGAGCCCTATTCAGCTGTGAGATGCAGGGCCGGAAAGAAGAATCAGCTGGCAATAACTGATGCAATAAACAGGGCAAAAGACAGTGATGTAGGCATAATCAATATTTATGAGATTCCCGAGGAACTGGTTCTCATAGTCAATTCCACTCTGCATAATGACCCCCTCTTTGAACTGAAATCAGCTGCAGAGATGATGCCGGAGAAAATGATGACTCAGATAACAAAGGACAAGATCAATGGTTTCCTTGAGATAAAGAAGGGCCCGGAATTGTTCTATGCAATTCTGGAGAATGGTATGCCCAATAGGGGATATTTCGCCGATAAACTCAATGTGAAAATCAGTCCCCAGATACTGCTCAAGATTCTCAAAGCAACTGCAAATGACGGTTCCCCGGTACTTTATTCTCTGTATGATAAAATGCCCCAGAAGATAGAACAGGTCACACCGGCTCTCAATCAGCTGCTTTTAAAGAGCATTAATTCCATTATTGTGGAATTTGCATCTTCATATGGTCCGACATTTGCCAAGAAGGGGCTCAGACTGGCGAAATCGCATATTGATGATGAGTATGAATTCATGCAGACATACAATTTCAGTTCCCTGGAACTGCAGGGTGATGCGATTGCACCAAAGGATGAATTCATTAGGGCATTTGCTGAATTTGTCAACAGATTCATGAAGACATATGACGGCATATGCCCCGATGAAGCAAAGAAGCGTCTGTTCAGGGAGGCTTTAAAGGATTTCCGGTTTGCTCTCAAATCAGCCAATTTCTTCAATTATACAATGTTCAAGGATGAATAGTTTTTACCTTATACCAACCCCAATAGGCAATTTGAAGGATATAACCCTCCGTGTACTGGAGGTATTACAGAGCCTTGATTTTCTTGTCTGTGAGGATACGAGAACCGCTGGACGTCTCCTCAAGCATTTTGATATCAGAATTGACAATCTTATTTCCTTTAATGACCATAATAAGAAGAATAGAACACCCCGTGTACTGGCAGATGTCAATAGCGGACTCTCAGGCGGGCTTATCTCTGAATCGGGAAGCCCCTGTATCTCTGATCCCGGGTTTTATCTTGTAAGGGCATTGCTGGAGAGCGATATAACAGTTATTCCCCTGCCCGGTCCTGCAGCACTGACTACAGGCATAATGGCTTCGGGCCTGCCCACTGATTCCTTTGTATTCACTGGATTCCTCTCAAAGAAAAAGGGTAAGAGGGTGAGGGAACTGGAAGATGTCATGTCAATGAAAAGGACTGCAATAATATATGAGTCCCCTTACAGGATAGATTCAACACTGGAAATAATTGCAGGCATTGATCCTGAAAGACAGACGGTAATAGCGAGGGAGATGACGAAGATCCATGAAGAATTCATAAGAGGCACTGCTGAAAATGTGCTGGAAAACAGCTGGACAAGGAAAGGTGAAATTGTGCTTATGATAGCAGGAGACAGGAAATGATTCCCTTGAGAATAAAGAATGCAGGAAGAGCATTACTCTCCCCCATTGTTGACCTCCTCATAAAAATGAGGATAACCCCC
This sequence comes from Caldifarciminota bacterium, assembly GCA_034189245.1. Classification (GTDB taxonomy): domain Bacteria; phylum Hydrothermota; class 32-111; order 32-111; family 32-111; genus JAXHVG01. The sequence goes on along the minus strand of JAXHVG010000252.1, from coordinate 5,003 downwards.
AATATCATAACATCTATAGGTATTATAATTTCACTGGGAGCAGGGGTGCTTTACGGCACCGGATATTTTAAACTGGGTGCTGCTGTCTTGATAATAGGTTCTGTGTTTGATACATTTGACGGTATGATCGCCAGGAAGACAAACAGTGTCACGAGCTTCGGTGCATTCTATGATTCTGTTTCAGACAGGTTCAATGAGTTCTTCACACTGGGAGGCATTGCCTATTTTTATCTGCATTCCGGTATTACAGGCATCTATCTTTACTGTATCTTTGCTTCACTCTTTTTCTCCATAATGGTGAGTTATGTCAGGGCAAGGGGAGAGGGTGCAGGAGCCCGTGTCACAAAGGGGCTCATGACACGCGTAGAGCGTGTTATCTATATTATTATCATATCCCTTTTACCATTGAAATATTTTAATTATATGATAATATTATTTACCATCTTGACTTTTATAACTGTATTTGAAAGAATAATACGTATCAAAATACTATTAAGGAGGTAAACTGATGGCTAAGAAAATACGTGTAGGTATAATAGGGGTAGGCAACTGCGCTTCTTCCCTAGTACAGGGTGTTGAATTCTACAAGAATGCCAATGAGGATGACTTTGTACCCGGGCTTATGCATGTTAATTTCGGCGGGTATCATATCAGAGACATTGAATTCTCATGTGCTGTTGATATCAATAAGACAAAGGTCGGAAAGGATCTTTCTGAGGCAATCTATGCTCATCCGAATAATACCTATAAATTCCATGATGTGCCCAATCTGGGTATCAAGGTAGAGAGGGGCATGACACATGACGGAATAGGCAGATATCTCTCTGATATTATTGAGAAAGCTCCGGGTTCAACTGCTGATCTGGTCTCAATACTCAAGGATACAAAAACAGATGTAGTGATAAATTATCTTCCTGTAGGCAGTGAAGAGGCAACAAAATGGTATGTGGAACAGGCTCTTCAGGCTGATGTTGCATTCATCAATGCCATACCTGTTTTTATTGCCAGTTCGGATTACTGGGCAAACCGCTTCAAGGAAAAGGGACTCCCGATAATCGGTGATGATATCAAATCTCAGGTTGGAGCAACAATAACACACAGGGTTCTCACCAATCTCTTTATTGACAGGGGAGTCCGTCTTGAAAGGACCTCGCAGCTCAATGTCGGCGGTAATACGGATTTCCTCAATATGCTTGAAAGGGACAGACTGGAGTCAAAGAAGATATCCAAGACACAGGCAGTGTCATCCATTCTTCCATATGACCTCGGTAAAGATAATATCCATATAGGTCCCAGTGATTATGTAGCATGGCTCAAAGACAGGAAATGGGCTTATATCAGGATGGAAGGCACCACATTCGGAGAGGTGCCTCTTAATCTTGAGATGAAATTAGAGGTCTGGGATTCACCCAATTCAGCAGGGGTTATTATTGATGCTGTACGCGCAATCAAACTGGCTCTTGATAATAATGTTGCAGGTCCGCTTATTGAGCCTTCATCATACTTCATGAAATCACCGCCTGTCCAATTCCCCGATTCTGTCTGCAAGGACAAAACAGAGGGTTTCATCAAGAAATATTCAAGGGACAGTAAAAAGAAGAAGTAATTATTATGGAAGGTCTGTTTATAACATTTGAAGGTATAGAAGGATGCGGTAAATCCACACAGGCTAATCTGCTCTATGATTTTTTCCAGAGCAAGAAGATGGATTGTATTCTGACACATGAGCCCGGTGGTACGGATATATCGGAAAAAATAAGGGAACTTCTCCTTGACAATATGAATAAGGAGATGTTCCCCTTGACCGAGCTTTTCCTTTACTTTGCAAGCCGGTCACAGCATACATCCCAGAAGATAAAGCCGGCTCTTGAATCCGGGCATATTGTTATATCAGACCGTTATTTTGACTCTTCTATTGCATATCAGGGTGAGGGCCGTTCAATACCGAAGAAGACCCTTATTGAGATCAACAATTTTGCCACAAGCGGCCTCATACCGCAGATAACCTTCCTCATTGATCTGCCTGTTGAAATAGGGCTGGAGCGCCTCAGTAAGAAAGACCGCATTGAGGAGGAGACAGTTGAATTCCATGACAGGGTAAGAGGTGCCTATCTGACCCTTGCAAGGGAGAATCCCGAGAGAATAAAGATACTTGACGGCACTAAACCAATAGAGAATATACACAAGGAAATTGTCAATATAGTAATGAAATACATATAACGGGGGCACAATGAAGAAACGCATATCCATTTTACTTCTCATATTTGTCATGGCAGTATCAGCAGTCGGCTGGTTCTATGTTGTATATGCGGGTAATGAAAAGGAGAGCGAATCCGGTCTCAGCATATTCTTCAATCCCCAGATGCGGCGTTTTGTGCAGATAATGAAGATAATTGATGAGTCCTATTACAGGGATGTCAGTGAAGAAGAGATGGTGAATTCAGCTATCAAGGGCATGCTCAAGGACCTTGACCCCCACAGTGTGTATATTCACAAAGACAATGATCTGGAGAATTTCAATATGTCAACCTCGGGGAAATTCGGAGGTATAGGATTCAGGGTAGGTATAAGAGACGATATGATAACCGTGATTTCACCCATTGAGAATACTCCTGCTTCCCGTGCGGGCATAAGAGCAGGAGATATTATAATGAAGATTGACACAGTATCTGCTCAAGGTATGGATATCAATGAGGCGGTCTCACTGATGAGGGGGGAACCGGGTACTGACGTCAGACTCAAGATAAACAGATTCGGAGATACGATTAATTTCAATATTGAGAGGGCAATAATCAATATAAAGCCCATCCCGTATTACGGCATGATTGATGATTCCACCGGTTATATTAAGGTGCTTCAGTTCTCTGATAATCTTTCCGGAGAATTTGCAGATGCAATGGATGAACTGTTCTACAAGAATAATGCAACAAGTCTGATACTGGACTTGAGAAGCAATCCCGGCGGTCTTCTCAATGAAGCAATTAATATTTCCGACTTCTTCCTGCCGAAAGGACTGGAAGTTGTTTCAACCCAGTCAAGGAATGAGGCAATGGAGATGTCTTTCAAGGCAACAAAACCTATTTACAGGGGATTCTTCTCCCTTGTGATACTTGTAGACCGCGGAAGTGCATCTGCATCAGAGATTGTTGCAGGCGCTGTTCAGGACTGGGACAGAGGTATTGTTATGGGGGATACGACATACGGCAAGGGATCAGTTCAGTCCGTATATGACTTTGAGAAGTATGGTGAAGACATGAAGGGAATACTCAAATTCACAACAGCCCGCTATTTTACACCATCAGGACGCTCAATAGACAGGGAACTTATCAAATATGAAGATACGGATCCGGATACAATTCATTATCAGTCACTGGGAGGACTGGAAAGGAGTCTCAGCGGCAATGGCGGTATTATTCCGGATTATGTCTTTCAGGAGAGAAGAATCACACCTGTAGAGATTAAGATGCTTCAGGAACAGACAGCATTTGTCTTTGCAGCAAAATACATAGACAACAGGAAACCGGACAGTGAATTTGCTTTTTCTATACCCGAGGATGTGATAGACCAGTATTTTGACTATGTAAGAGAACAGGATATTGATATTGATACATTACTGTCTGACAGTGAGCTCAAGGCAGATGCAGTCCTCCGGCTCAAATTGGAATTCGCCAGACAGCTGGGCGGAGATGAGCTGTTCTACAGGATTATGACTCAGGAGAATTATCTCATCCAAAAGAGCCGCCAGCTTCTGAGGAATGCCTCAGATACTGAAACAATGCTTCAAAGAATTGAAGAGATGACAAACAATTAGACCATGAAACTGATGTTTTCAGCCCTATTTCTGATTATTGCCATTACTGCAGCCGGTGAAGAGACATACTGTCCATTTGGTCTTGTCAATGATTCATTCCCCGGCGAATGTGTGCGGTATATTGATGAAGACAGCGACAGTATATGCGATTACTCGCAGATAGATGAAAATACCCCGGATAATGAATTTAACGGGCAGTCAGACAGTATTGATGACAAATATCAGTTGAAAATCATGCTTCCTATCTGGTTTGCCCTTTTCATACTTACTGTTCCGGGGAAGAGAAACAAGCTGGTAAAATACAGGCATGTCAATCAGTTCTGGAATTGGGTATTGCTTGCGAGCTTTATCATTACTGCAGGCACATCCGTGCTTCTTCTGGGTGCAGAATACAGTGTAATTGACCTATGGGCAAAAGAGTCCTTATACATGCACAATCTCTTCGGCACTGTGTTTATACTGTCTTCTTTTTCCCATATTTATCTCAAATGGAATTATTACCTGAATTGCATAAAAAGAAAAAAATGTGAGAAATAATGGAATCAGTAAAGATAAGAGAAGCATTTATAAGATATTTTGAAGACAAAGAACATAAATATTTTGAATCATCATCACTAATACCGGAGAATGACCCGACCCTGCTTTTCACTGTTGCGGGAATGGTTCAGTTCAAACCGATGTTCGCGGGACTTGTCTCATTTGATTTCAAATCTGCTGTATCCATTCAAAAATGCCTCAGGGTGGTGGACCTTGAGGAAGTGGGAGCATCCCCATTCCATGATACATTCTTTGAAATGCTCGGCAATTTCTCATTCAATGATTATTTTCAGGAGAGAGCTATAGAGTATGCCTGGGAATTCCTCACCGATATACTCAAATTGGAAAAAGGCAAGCTCTATGTTACTGTTCATGAAGATGACGATAATGCTTACAGTATTTGGAAGGATAAGATAGGTCTTGAAGACAGCAGAATAATCAAGATGGGCGAAAATACGAATTTCTGGGGACCTGCAGGCAGCACAGGGGCATGCGGGCCATCCAGTGAGATATTCTATGATTTCGGACCCGGTCTTGAAGACAGGGATAATTGTTCCATTGAGAATGAGTGCAGGAGATATGTGGAAATCTGGAATCTTGTATTTCCCGCTTTTAATCAGGATGCCTCTTGCCCTGGGAATCCTGATTAAAAGCG
>JAXHVG010000251.1:0-3593 GCA_034189245.1 Caldifarciminota bacterium | reverse complement strand
ATCACTATATGTTCTGAATAAATATCACTTACAAATCATCAATATCATAATTTTACCTGTGAAGTCAATGTAAATCATATTATTTCAAACAATGAGTTGACACAGTTAACCACCGTCCCTTAGTTCTCCATATTAATTTTCTTACATGAAACATAGTACTGGGATTTGGAGGTATAAGGGGATATTCCCCGATATGAGATAGGTTTTTATTGAAAAGATGGAGTTATATGGTATTATTTTATGTATTATTCAGGAGGTTTTTGTGAAGAGAATTCTTATATCCTTGATTTTCATAATGATAATAATAAATATCAATGCCAATCTCTACCATGACCCTGTTATTTCCCCGGACGGTGAGTACATTGTATTCAGGTTCAACAATGACCTCTACAGGGTTGCCGCTGAAGGCGGAACAGCACTGCAGCTCACTGTCAATCCCGGTTATGACGGCAATGCTGTTATCAGTGAAGATGGAAGATATATGGCTTTCTCCAGTGACAGGAATAATGTGCAGAGGAAGGTCTTCTTAATGGATATGGAGAATAAATCCATAAGCCAGCTCACATTCGGGTCTTACTATGACTATCCCCTATTCTTTGAGGGCAATGAATTGGTGTTTCAGTCATCATATAGGGATTACGGCACATTCTGCTATTCTATTGATGTTGACGGGGGAATACCGGAAAAATATTTCTATGGTCCGGCGCGCTCAATGGACAAATCCGACAGTATAATTGTCTATATAAGCGGCAGGATGAGTTCATACAGGTACAAGTACAGGGGCAGTGCTGATTATGATATCTATATGAAGAATATGAATGCGGACAGACCTGTTGAGAAACTCACGGATAATGATTATCAGGAGGTTTCTCCCTATATACGCTCAAGTAATGTGTATTTCCTCTCAGCCAGAGATGGTTATTACAATATACATGTAAAGAATATTGAAACAGGCAAAGAACATCCGCTTACGAGATTTGAAGACAATATCAATGCATTCTCCATTGACAGTGAAGGGAAGACGATTATTTTTGAGAAGGCATTTGAATTATTTGTAATGCAGGCAGGAGAGGAACCGAAGAAAATGGATATTGAGATAATGCCGGACAGGTATCAATCTGCTGAGGAGTTAAAGACAATAGATAAGGTAAAGGGCTTTGCTGTTTCACCTGTCAATGATTCACTGCTTCTTCTCAATGCATTCGGAGAGATATTTGCATACTATCCCGAGATAGTCAATATTAATATTACGGATACCATTACTTGGGACAGGGACCCCCATTTCATTGATTCAACCCACTTTTATTTTACTTCCAATAGAAACAGGTATTTTGATATATACCTTGCTGATACAACAGGCAGTATAAGGCAGATAACAGACAGTAAACTGCCTGAGGACATTGAGCTGGTATCTGATGAAGAAACAGGGAGATACGATAAAACATTAGTATATACGACACCGGAGGGCCTGTATATATATGAGAAGAACAGGTCAGAGAAGATTGCTGACGGTACAATACATAATGCTGTTATTTCACCCTATCACAAATACATTGCCTATTCAAAGATGAACAGGGACGGGCAGTCATATTCTGTTGATAATATATATATCTATGACAGATACAGCAGAAAAACAGAGAGAATTACACAGACGGGATTTACAGCCAAACCGGTGATGTTCTCAAGTGACTGCAAACAGCTTTACATAACGTATTCAACAAATATTGAACGCCTTGAATACTATACCTCAATGCAGTATATAGACCTCAGTAAGCCTGAAAGCAGTTTCAAGAGATTCCCTCAGGAAATGGACAGTATTACAGAAGACAGGGATATTGATTATGACGGTATATATGATAGAAGGCATAATACGGGCGATAATGATAATATTATTCTTGCACTACAGTCACCGGACAGAACCTTTATTATTATTGTAGAGAGGGAAGATAAGAAGGACAAATTCTACAAGATAAAGACAGTAAGCCGGAGCGGTGTTTTTGACTATGAGCCGGAATACCTCTTTGAAACAGAGAGGATTGCTGCTGCTGATATCAGTCCGTCAGGCAGGAAAATATATTTTATATCCAATGACCGTCTGATGTCTGCTGACATCGGAAGCCCTCCTGCCATGTATCCGTTCTCTGCAAAAATCAATGTGAAGAGGAAGCATCATTTCCTTGAACTGTATGATGAGGCATGGCTTGTCCTTAATGATTATTTTTACGATAAGGAATTTCACGGAAGCAATTGGGACAGTATAAGAAGCAAATACAGGCCCCTTGTTGAGCAGGCAGAGGACTTCAGCACCTTGAGCAGTATAATCTACAGGATGTTCGGTGATCTCAATGCATCGCATCTAAGTTTCAGGAAGCGGAATGATGATTATCTTGATTACAGCAATATAGGCATTGATTATAAAGAGGAGAACGGTTATCCCCGTATTACCCGTATCTATCCGGGCGGTCCCATGGACAAGAGCAATATCAATGCGCGCCAGGGCGATTATATTGTCAGTATTGACGGGAATGACTTGAAAAATACAGTGCCGGAGAAGTATCTGCTGGACAAGAAGGGCAAGAGGGTCAAGCTGGGGTTATCACGGAGTCCAGGAGGCAAAGCTGAGCTGTATGATATTATTCCAGACGGTATGTGGGACAGATATGCGAGATTATACGAGAATTGGGTAAAGAGACGGAGATTCCTCGTTGATTCAATGAGTAATGGGAGAATCGGTTATATACATATACGGTCAATGGGCAACAGGGATTTCTGGAAATTCCAGGATAAGATTCTCTTTGAGAATGCAGGCAAGGACGGACTAATACTTGATATCAGGAATAATGGGGGCGGATTCTCTTATGATTATTATATTACCTTCTTCTCCAGACAGCCCCATCTCTATAAATACGGCAGATACGATGATGTGAAACAGTCAACACCTCTCCTTACATGGAATAAACCTGTTGCAATGCTTATCAATGACGGTTCATTCTCCAATGCGGAAATGTTCCCGTCAGTATTCAAACAGCTCGGTATAGGCACCATTATAGGAATACCCACAGCAGGGGGAGTGATAGGTACATACAATACAGAGCTCTTTGACGGCACATTCTACAGAATACCTGCTCTTGGAGTTTATGATTATCAAGGTGTAAATCTGGAGAATAACCCGACAGAACCGGACATATTTGTTGACAATCCGCCGGAGGATGTGAGGGACAATCAGGATTCACAGCTCAAACGCGCAGTTGATGAATTGCTTGAGCAATTAGAAGAATAGTATAAATCACGCTCCGTTGTTTAGTTCCGGTTTTCCATCATGATTGCCTGATTCATCTATCCTATAGATAAATAATCCATCTATATCTCCTGCAACAAAAAGACGGTTTGCCTGTAAATGAATGCCTATGGATTGATCAGGTGTTTTCATTGAACTGACAATTTCAAGATCCCTCTTTTTCAATATATTCATTATATAAACACCATCACGATCAACACAATAGAGTCTGCTCCCTCTGACAAACAAGCGCCCTGTCATTCCGCCTGTTACTATATGTGCCTGAATAGAGGGATTTACCTTATCCTTTATGTCA
>JAXHVG010000250.1:0-6804 GCA_034189245.1 Caldifarciminota bacterium | reverse complement strand
TTGAAATAGATTCGAGAGAAGACAAAGGCACTGTATTTTCAATGAAGGTTCCTCTGACACTGGCAATAATAAAATCATTGATTGTCAGTGTTGAAGATGAAAGATATATTGTCCCCCTGACCCATGTGACGGAAACAATTGATATTGTCGGCGGGAGAATACAGTCAATAATGGGCAGAGAGGTGTTTGTTCTGAGAGAGACAGTAATACCCATTATACGCTTGGCTGAGATATTCAATATTGAAATCAAAAAAAATAAAGATAAAGATAAGAAAATATCACTGGTTATTGTCCATATGGACGACAGTGAGTTTGCAATGCTCATAGAAGAATTCGTAGAGCAGACTGAGATAGTCGTGAAACCTTTAAAAGGATTGCTTTCAGGAATAAAGGGGCTTGCCGGAGTGACAATACTCAATGACGGTATTCCGGCATTCATTATTGATGTCCCCAGTATTTTTGAATTGGCAAAAGCGAGGTAAGTATGGATTTGAAGGAATTGAAAGATTTTCAATTAGACGGAATCAAGGAAATATCCAATATAGGCGGCGGTCATGCAGCAACAGTGCTCTCGCAGCTCATAAACAGAAAGGTCATGGTTTCCGTCCCAAAGGTTCACCTTGTGTCATCAGAAGACATACCGCGTATGATAGACAGTAATGATGACATAGTAACAGGTGTGCTTTTGAAGTTTCTCGGTGATCTCACAGGCAGGACCCTGCTTGTATTCCCCCGCGATCAGTCCATGCTTCTTGTTGATATGATAATGGGCAGAGAAGAGGGGGCTACAACAATACTCACTGATATAGAACAGTCAGCGATAAAAGAAGTTGCAAATATTGTAATTGGTTCATATCTCACATCACTCAGTGATTTCCTCAATATGCTGATATTGCCGTCAATACCTAATCTTGTCATTGATGTTGCATCAGCAGTTCTCACAAGCGCATATCTGGATTTCTCCAAGGATAAGGATATTGTTTTTGCAGTGGAAACCGAATTTGTATTTCCCGATGATCAGGAAACACTGAACGGGTTTTTATTCCTCCTCCCTGATCCTGTATCATTAAAGAAACTCATAGATTTTCTCAATGGATAAAGTATATGGATAAAAAGCCGCAGATATCTCAAGCTGAAAGGAATATACTCAAATCATTCGGTAAGAGAATAGACCAGAATGATCCCGGTGCTCATAATAATCTTGCAGTTGTTTATTACAATAAGGGACTGTATGATGAGGCAATTGAGGAGCTGGAGAAGGCTCTCTCAATTGACCCCAAATTCACTCTTGCCAAGAAGAATCTTGAACTTATTTATAAAGAAAGCGGGATGTATGATAAGAAGATAGCTGAGTATCAGGAGCATCTCAAAAACAACCCCGATGATCTCAATACAAGATATAAGCTGGCTGAAGCTCTCAATAATATGGGTAAATCACTTGATGCAATATCCGAGTACAAGAATGTACTGAAAAAAGACCAGCATTTCATTGATGCAAGGATCAATCTGAGCAGTGTCTATAAGTCACTGGGTATGTATGATGAGGCAATTGAGGAATACAGGAAAGCATTGAATTCAAGGCCCGATTCCGCCCAGCTGCACTCCATGCTGGGAGAAGCATATTACAATAAGGGTATTCTTGATAATGCTATCAAGGAATTCAGAAATGCTCTGAAGATTGATGATAAACTGGCTGAAGCGCATTTTCTGCTGGGTTTTGTACTGGGAGAGAAGGGGCAGTTTGATGAAGCTATCAAGGAAACAAAGAAAGCAATAAAGCTCAATCCATCCTATGGCAAGACTGAGGCAAATCTCGGCATTGATTTCTATCAGGCAGGTGCATATGAAAGAATGCAGGCTGAGAAGAACACATCCGTACAGGTCCAGCCCAACAGTTTTCTCACCCATTTTACGCTGGGTATAGGTTTCAGGAATAAAGGACTGTTCTCTGAGGCATTAAAGGAATTCAAAAAAGCAGAGGAAATTGAGCCTGAGAATGATATCATACATGTGCAGATTGGGGAAATTCATCTGCTGAGGGACAATAATCAGGAAGCAATTGAAGAGTATCAAAAGGCCTTGAAATACGATCCTTACAGCCCCAAACCTGCAAATGATATGGGTATTGCCTATCACAGAATGGGCAATATTGAAAAGGCAATTGAATTGTACAGGAAGGCAATTGAGAATGATAAAGACTATGTTATGGCATACAATAATCTGGCAATTGCAATGATTCATAAAAACAATAATGAGGAAGCAAAGAAACTGTTCTATCAGGCAAATGAGATAAGAGAGGACTATATTGATTCCTACCTGAATCTTTCAATCATGAAGATAGAGGAAGGTGAATTTGAAAAGGCGCTTGAACTCAATCAGAAGGTAATTGACATCAAAGGGGATTACCCCCTTGCATATAATTATATGGGTATTATATACAGAGAGAAGGGGAATTATGACGAAGCCCTCAAATATTTTGAGAAGTCAATTCAGATAGATGATTCATTTGCCGAATCATACTATAATCTGGGATTTACCCTTTCCAAACTGGGCAAATACGGGAAAGCCCTTAAATACACCAAGAAAGCACTGGAGCTCAGTCCGTATTATACAGAGGCAAGATATAAACTCGGACTGGATTTCTATGCTGACAAGGTGGATGTGCTTATTGAGACAGAGATATCAAAAGAGAATCAGCCTGATACATCTGCAATGGAGGGATTTGAGATGAGTGAATCCGACCCCTCTGATATGTTCGAAAGTGTGTTTGAAGAGGAAACTGAAACAACATTCACAGTGGAGGATGAAGCAGGCAAAGCAGATCTCTCATCACTGGATGAAACAAGAAAGCAGGCATTGGCATCATTTGAATCCGGGGATTATGATGAGGCAATAGAAAAAGCACTGGAAGTACTGCGTAAAGAGGAAAATGACACTCAGATGATGCGGATTATCGGTGATTCATACTATATAAAGGAGATTTACGGTGAGGCTGAGGAATACTACAATAAGATTCTTGACATGGAACCCAAGAATGAGGATGTGCTGCTCAAAGAGGCAAAGATACTCATTGCCAAAGATAACTATGACAAAGCATCGGATCTCCTGACGCGCATATTTGATATAAATGAAGAGAATACTGAGGCAGGCAGTGAGCTTGCTTTTGTTGAATGGCAGCGCGGGAATAAAGACAAGGCAAAAGATCTGCTTGAGAAAGTGCTTGATAAGGACAGCCGGAATGTTGATGCATTGACATATCTTGCTGAAATATACGAATCGGAAGAGAGGAATGAGGATGCACTGGATATATACAGGAAAATCATTGAAATAGACGGGCAGAATCATCATGTACTGTATCAGACAGGTATAGTGCTGAGAAAGCTGAAGGATTATGATTCTGCAATGGAATATCTCCTCAAAGCAATTGAAATAAAAGGTGATTTCACTGATGCGATGAAAGAAGCTGCCACAATATATGAAATACAGGATGAATATGAAAGTGCAATTGACATGTATGAGAAAGTAACCGGTATTGAACCGGATGATATTGCCAGTATAATGAAGCAGGGGGATCTCTATCAGGAACTTGAAGAATACGAAAATGCAAAGGCGAATTACAAGAGTATAATAAAGATCAATAATAATAACAGGGAAGCTGTATTCAAACTGGGTAAGATACTTGCAAGGGAAGGTTATATAAAGGAAGCCATGGAAAAGTGGAATTCTATTATCCAGCAGGACCCTGAGCATATTTATGCTGAAAAATCACTGAAGGCAATTGAAGCAGCAAGAAACTGGATATCAATATTTGAATAGGAGGCAATTTGGCAATAGAAGGACCGATTAGTGAATTGAATCTTATTGACCTGTTCCAGATACTCTCATTCAATCAGAAGACAGGTGTGCTGTATATTGAGAGAAAAGACGGCTCTGATGCCAGTGTATATTTCAATAATGGCAGTATGCAGTATGTGAATCTCAAGGGATATCACATAGGTCAGGCACTGATCAAATCGGGTGAGATCACAAAAGAACAGTATGAAGAGGAAATACTGAAGAGTGTCGGTTCTGATGAATCCAAGATAGCACATGAGATAATCAAGAAAGGGATAATGGGTGAAAAGGCATTCAGGAAATTCCTCGTTACCAGGGTTGAGAATATCATTTACTCACTCTTTGAATGGGATGAGGGATATTTCAAATTTGAAGAGGGTGCATATACACTTGACGAACTCTTCAAATTCAAGATCAAGACAGAGTCCCTTATCATGGAGGGGTCCAGACGGATTGATGAATGGTCGCGTCTCTCGTCCAAGATATCATCAACTGATCTCAAGCCAATGCTTTCAGATAATACAGAGAAGATGGATGTCATTGACCTTGACCCCAAAGAATGGGAGATACTCTCCATGATCAATGGGGAAAATTCCATTAAGGATATTGCTGAAAAATATGGTAATGAATTCAAGATAGCAAAACTCATATACGGAATGATGACACTGGGTATTGTTGAGGTCGCAGACAAAGACAATCAGCAGGAGAAAGCCAATAGGCTGCAGAGGGCAAAGATGTTCTATCAGGACGGTCTTTATGACAAGGCATCCGGAGAGCTAAAAGAATTCCTCAAGAATGAACCCACAAACCGTGATGCATACATCATTCTGCTCTCGTCATACTATGCCCTGAATCAGTTTGATAAAATTAATTCATATGCTCAAAAAGCTTATCAGTCAGGCATTGAGGATGATAGTATTATGAAATTCAATGCCTATGCATACTTTAAACAGGGAGAGATTGATTCGGCAGTTGAGGAGATCAACAGGATTATTGCCAGTACGGATGATATGGATACAGTCAACAGAATGCAGTTTTTGATTGACTCACTGAACAGAATTAAGGAGGAGATGAACCTGTTGATTGGAGGTATCAGTGGATGATAATATGAGAACGGAAAAGGACAGTGTAAAGGTCTTTGTCGGACTGGCTGAGGAATTCTTCAGGAATGATGCCTATGAACAGGCAATCAATTACTGTAAGATGGCTCTGTATCAGGTGCCGGATATGGAAGAGGCAAAGGAGCTGCTCATAAAATGCTATGAGAAGACAGGTGAGAAGGATAAAATAGCAGAACTGCGCGCCCCCCCCCGTGAGACTGAACAGAAACCCCATGAAGAAGAGACTGAGAGAGAACTCAGTCCTGATGATCAAGAGCATCAAGGGGTTGAAGAACCAGAAGAGGTACATGAAGAAGAACAGGAAGTGCTCAGTGCTGATCAGACAGAAGACAGACTGGAAAGTGCTCTTTCAGACATCAATTCCATAAAAGGTGTCCTGGGCAGTATCATCATTGAGGAATCGGGCATTATCATAAAGGAAAAGACAGTTGAAGAACTGGATGCAGAGATCGCATCCGCACTCTTCTCCACTATCTTTTCTGTATGTGAGGATTCTGTTGAGAAACTGGAACTTGGAGAGGTCAACAGGGTTTTTATTGAAATCGGCAAGGTGAGAATATACCTGTTCAAGGGCAATGGCTATATTATAGGAATATTCACCGAGGAAATCGTCAAAATAGGTCTTATACATGTCAGGGCAAAACAATTGTTGAAAAATATAAAAGAGGTGCTTGGAGTATGAAGGAAATTCTGGAAAAACTCTCCACAATTCAGGGGGTCCGCGGTGTTGCATTGATATCCAAGGAGGATGGTCTTATAATAGAAAAGATATTCTATGATGCATCAAGCAGTGAAATAATGGGTGCAATGATTGCAAATATGAGCCGCGAAATGGAGAATGCTCTGGGGAAGGCGAGTGACAAAATACCTGTATTATCAACACTTTATGCTGAAAAGGGAGAGATTGTCTTTATTGCCAAATCGGAATTCATACTTTCCCTTCTCTGTGAAAAAACGATTAATCTCGGTGTTGTTATAATAAAATTGAGAGAAACCGCCTCAGAGATACAATCCCAGTTATAATATGAAAAGTTTAATCCTGACTCCTGAAACCCTCAGGGTTCTGGAAGATTCGGTAAATGAATATATGGTGGAAACCAGGGTGAAGGCTGTTCTCATAATTAATACAGCCGGTCAGGTGCTTTTCAAGAGAGGACTTGCAAAGAGTGATAATTTCGTGCAGTCAGTAGGGGCTCTTTCTGCAGGCATTTTCAATGCTACAGTAGGTTTGGCAAAATTGCTCGGGGATGATTATTTTGACAATATCTTCCAGGAGGGCAAAAGATATTCACTATTCTATTCATCACTCAATAAGAATACATTGCTGCTTGCTGTCTATGACAGGACTGCTCTTATAGGTGTTATCAGGGTCATGACAAAGAAACTTACAGTACGCATCGGCAAATTGATGATGGATGAGGAGGAAAGCGCTTCCTCTGAATTTGACTCTGATTACAAGGATGAGGTGGAGAATCTGATAGACAATATGTTCAAATAGGTGGCTCTTCTCCATATCAGTTGGTGGATTTACCTTGAAACGCCTGTTTGGCCTTTAATTCAAAGTATTGTGTATCGGTATAACCGTAAGCATTGCTTTCATCATGTCCGAATTATCACAATCTCTGACAATACACATCTTAATTCTAATTTCAACGGGTGTCCCTTTACCCTTATTTTGTCAAAACAACCCTCCAAATCCCGGGGACGTCCCTTTACATCTGCAACTTCTATATTAGATTATTACTTAACTTATGATTCACTGTTTTCTAATTAAAGTTATTGTATAACTTACAATTACTTATTTTTGTAAATTCTTGCAATTGTAAAGGGACGTCCCTGGGAATTGGAC
>JAXHVG010000025.1:0-2386 GCA_034189245.1 Caldifarciminota bacterium | reverse complement strand
TATAATTATACAAAAGGAGACCGGATGAAAAGAATTCTGCTTCTGATAGTAATCTGTATCAGTATAATACCTGTTTTAGGAAAAACAATCATAAGAATAAGCCCTGACGATTATCCTGAATTATCTGAAAGATTCCGATCCCTTGATATTGCCGGCATGAATTCCGAGTACTGTGATATAGTCATGGATGAAAAGGATTTGATTATACTGAACAGCAGCGGGATAAACTACAGAGAATTGGATAGTGAAGCATCCAAGGCAGACTGGCTCACTCTTCAGGAGGCGTATGACCGAATGGATTCACTCAATACAATGTATCCTTCTATTACAGATATTGATACAATAGGATATACTGCAGCCGGCAACAATCCCATGATAATACTGAAGATCAATGGGAGCAATCCTGTCAGTCAGACAGTGGAGAGGGGGTATCTTTTAATGGGCAACCATCATGCGCGTGAATGGCAGACAGTGTCCACAGCATTATTCTTCGCTGACTCCATTCTTGCTCAATATGCTGACAGTAATGCCGGGACTGTGGACCTCATTGATTCTACATTCATTATTGTCTATCCTGTGGTTAATCCGGACGGATATGATTATTCAAGAACAATTGACAATTTGTGGCGCAAGAACAGGGTTTACAGGAATGGTTATTATGGTGTTGACATTAACCGCAATTACGGCGGTTCACTTAATGGTGATCCCGTAAGTGACTGGGGTTATATTGCAAATAGTTCAACGACGCATCTTCCCTCTTCTGATGTTTACTGCGGTCCGTATCCCAATAGTGAGAGGGAGGTGCAGTCAGTCCTTCAATTGATAGATGACTATGATTTTGACATAAGCATATCCCTTCATTCATACGGTGAACTGGTTATATGGCCCTGGGGCTCTGTCTATTACAGTGCGCCTGACAGTACACTTATGGAGTACATAGGAACAGAGATGGCTAATCTCATTATGAAGCAGGATAATTCAGGATACTATGACCCCGGGCAGTCAGCAGGCCTTTACCCTACAACAGGTGACAGTGATGACTGGATATACGGATGGAGCAAATTGAAGAAGGGGAGAACTGTCATACCATTTACATTTGAGATAGACAATTCATTCAATTCATCATCCCCGGAGGAATTGGATACACTCTTCAGGCGGGTATTCAAGGGTCTTTACAGGGGTCTGGAACTATGCTCGTATGCAAGGTCCAATGCTTTGGAGATCCCTTTGAAACCCGTTCTTGCATCCTCGGAGGACACATTATTCTGGTCAGCTGTAAACAGCAGTCAGGCGGATTTCTTCAGTATTGAGCTCAAAGACAGTATAAGTATTTTAATGGATTCTGCCAATGATACTGCTCTTTACAGTATTACCGGTTTTTCAAAGGATTCATCCAATGCATATTCAGGAACATATTCATTCAAGGATGAACCCCTCAATACTTCTTCAAGGATTCTCATGACCAATTACAGGACACTCATAGAACCTTCTTCTGTCTTTACTATTGCACGGTATTTCAGTTTAGAGACAAATTATGACTGGGCTTATGCTGAGATGAGTAATGACGGTCATCACTGGACAGTCATTGATACCAGTAAGACAATGTACAATGGTGTCCAGACCTCATGGGATATTGACACTGTGGATATGTCTTCCTATGCGGGTGATGAATATTATTTCCGTATAAGGGTTGTATATGACGGGGGAGTAACCAATGAGGGATTATATGTTGATAATATGGGGCCTGTCACTGATTTTGATACGGACTCTGTATATGCTGATTCACTCAGTGATACATTAATTCTTCTTGGCGGTGAAGACGGCAGTTATTACTTTACAGTAACACCGTATAAGCACAATTGGGGCTTTCTCATTGAATCAGACAGGAAACTCATGGATCTGACAGCAATGATTGAAAATAACCGTAAAGCACCGGATAAAAATGAAAATAGTGACTTGGAAACATCCATTACATTCAACAGACAATCCAAATTGCTTATAATTGAATCATCCGGTGAGAGGAAACAGCATCTTACAATATACAATACACTGGGCAGCACTGTACTGAGCCGTGAATTCACCCGTAGGAGTGAGATCAATATAAGCCATCTCAAATCCGGCAGATATTTCATTGGTCTTAACAGGAATAGGATTGAGGGGCTGTTAATCCTGCACTGATCTTTTATACAGTGCAGTAACCTTCTCAATATAATCACTGGAGGGTTTAGCGTCCCTCCTTGACATAACTATTTCAATCAATGACAATAATTTATCCAATTGAAAAATGTACTCACCTGTACCCCATGAGAATGGCGGGAGGTGTTTCACCCTGAGCATAGAGCCGAAAACATTGCAGAATGGTCCTATGACAGTGCCTGTATTGATC
>JAXHVG010000249.1:0-4306 GCA_034189245.1 Caldifarciminota bacterium | reverse complement strand
CGGTGAGGCTCGCACATTCTCATCAGCACCGAATTATCGGTTATGCACGGGTTGGCAAATGTGCTTTATGAGAACTGTCCTCGCCTCATGATTGTTTATGAGGAAACATACCTCTTTCAAGTACTTTATTTTTGAGGAATAATGTTTATCTTGAAACAATGACAACAGTGAGTAGAATAATATTATGGGTATATTTATTCCGCATATTGTAGAGGATGCTGCTCTCGGCAGATCAGAAGGACCATTTACAGGATACCTGCTCTTTACAGATATCAATAATTTCACCCGCATGACAAGAACCCTGTTTACATATGGTGATAAAGGTGAAGAGGCATTGGGCAGAATAATCAAGAGCAGGATGGGAGTAATTGCCGATGCAGTGATTCGCTCAGGAGGCGATGTACTCGGTTTTGAGGGTGATGGTATGACTGCTTCATTCCCTTCAGAAAGAGACAGGTCAAATGCACTGGGCATTATCTATAATTATTTCAAAGATAATCCTGTAGAGGATACGCAACTCGGTTCATTTGAACTGGGCATCAAACACAAGACAGCTCACGGCTCATACAATGTATTTATTGACAGCAGTAAACCCAGCAATTACCTGATATACGGCAGGGGTCTTCAAATGCTTTATGATAAAGAGTTTACCTATGATCACAGAACAATATTCCAAGAGAGACATCTCAAGAAGCCTCAATTGAACAGTACTGAAAAATTATTCATATCCGATAAGATATCCGGGGTGCCCCGCTGGGGCGAATTCCGCAATGCTGTGACAGGATTTGTAAAGATCAATCTTGAGAGTATTGAATTGGACTGCTCTACAGTGAATATGATAGTGAGGGAAAGCGGCGGATATGTCAATAAATTGTGTTTTAGTGAGAAGGGCGCATATGCCCTCTGTCTATGGGGAGCTCCCCTGTCATCCAGGGATTTCAAGAGGAATGCATGTAATGCCATGCATCTTCTCGGTATTAAGAAAATGACAGGGGGATTTACCTATGGCAAGGTCTATTCCGGTTTTATCGGTTCACAGTCAAGACAGGAATATACGGTTCTGGGGGAATCAGTAAATCTATCAGCGCGCCTTATGACACGGTCATCAGACAGTATTATGATAGGAACAGAAGGACTGGGTGATTATGCCTCTTTTGAAGATGAAGAGGAGATCAGCATGAAAGGCACAGGTCTGGTGAAAAGTGCAGTATTTACAGGAGTATCATCAGGTAAAAGGGTCTTTACAGGAAGAAGAAGTGAGATGTTGATGCTTGAGAAATTTATTAATAATGAAGAGATGATTATGGAGATAACGGGCAGACACGGTATAGGCAAGACTGCTCTTGTCAATCATTTTATAGAGCAGAACTCCCTCAATGCACTGCATATAAGATGCAGCAGTGAATATAAACAGTACAGTGTACTGAAGGATATATTGATAAACGGACTCTTTCTGCCTGACAGGGGGTTGGATGAATTCTCCGCAAGTATTGTGTATTATAAGAGCAGTATAATGGAGGAATATGACCAGTACATCTGGCAGAGAGTTATTGAATACAGCAGGACACAGGGCAATCTGAACAGTGAGGAGGAACTGGCTGTAATGTCCATTGTCTTTGATGAAATACTCCGGCTGCTCAAAGAGAATGGAACCGACCTGCTGTTTATTGACAATAGTGAGTGGCTTGACGGTGAGACAGCTTATCTCATCAGTCAAAGCAGAAGAAGACCGGGCAGTGCAGAGATCATTGTGTCAGGAAGAAAAAGAATATTTGACAGTCATTATATTGAACTGGACCGAATGGATCAGGAGATTGAAGAGATAGTGAAAAACGAACTCAATGCAGAGCATTTGGACAGGGCATTGAAGGACTATATCCTGAAAACAGGTGAAGGTAATCCATATTACACAATTGAAATACTACATTTCCTTACAAGCAGGGATATGCTGTTGTACTCAGGCAGCACTGTAATGCTGGCAGATGACACGGTCAGTGAGCTGCCGTCAGGCATCAGTGATGCTATTATAACAAGAACGGACGGTCTGCCGGATGATGCAGGGAGTATGATAAGGATATGTGCAATAGACGGATATGAATTCGGCAGAAAACATATTACAGAGGCTGCCTTCAGGATATTCAGACATATTGATGCTGAAAATGGTCTGAATGAATTGACGCGGCAGGGGCTCTTCCGTTATATCCCGGACAGTGACACATATGTGTTCACCCAGCAGGCAATGAGGGATGTGCTGTACAGGAGCCGCATGCCCTCATTCAGAGAGAAGATCCACAGGCAATTATTACAGATATATAGAAGCAGCGGCAATAAATATAAACAGCTGTATCACAGCAGATACGGCGGAAGACATCATTATTTCAAGAACCTGTTCTTCAATGAGATGAGCAGGATTGAAGACAGCGGAAACTTTCTTAATGTGAAGCCGCTTATTGACCTGACTGAAGGCATCAGAATGACAAAGAAGCAGAGGGCTGCTGTCTATCAAATGACCGGCGAGTATTACGGCATGAAGGGGCAGTATGACCTGTCTCTGCGTGAGATGAAAAAAGGCCTGGAATATGCATACGGCAGCATGAAGCGTAAAATAAACAGCAGAGCAGCATACTATCTTATGAAAGCAGGTCATTATAAGGAAGCAGCTGATTATATTGTCAGAATAAGGAAAAGTGAACCTGCTCAAGAAATGATAAGAGGGATGATATTCCTCAGGAGAGGAAAATTCTCTAAAGCGGAGAAAATCATGAAAGAGCTTCTTGAGAAAAGTGAGGACCTTCCGGCACTGATGAGTATTAGAATACTCAATACACTGGGTGTACTGTACTCTGAGATGAAGAAACCTTTAAGGGCTCTGGAGTACTACAAAAAGGCAGTGGCCAAACTGGAGAGTGATGATTACGGAAAACATCCCTTTGCAGCAACAGTTTATTCAAATACCGGATACTCATTCTATGAGACACAACAGTATGAAGAGGCAGAGGAGTATTACACAAGGGCATTGGATATAAGGAAAACACTCCTCGGAGAATATCATCCTGATGTTGCGGATTCTTACAATAATATTGCCATGCTTCTGTACTCAAGGCAGAGGCTTGATGAAGCACTCAGTAAAATAATGAAGGCAGTGGATATAATGCATAAGACAGAGGGCGAAGGTTCAATCAATATTATGGACTTATATTCCAATACAGGCAATATATACGATGAGATGAAACAGTATGAAAAGGCAATGGAATTTTATAAAAGGGCATTATGTATTGCTGAGAATAATCTCAAGCATAATCACCCTAAGATAGCTGACAAATATAATAATCTCGGACAGACAGCGCTCAATATGAAGGACTATGTCAATGGAGAGTATTATCTTACAAAGGCATTATCAATATACAGAGCAGTATACGGCAGAAGTCCGGCCACTGCATTTGCCATAAATAATCTGGGGGAGCTCTATCAAGCAGACGGTAATATTGAGAAGGCAGTGGATTATTTCAATGAAGCCCTTGCTATGATAGAAGGAAAGGGATTTGAGTATGCAGAAAATTACATAAGGGATAATATTGCACAATTAAAGAATTATTGAGCCGGTATTACATAGAACAGAACAGCGAAGAAATGAGCAATGGAAGCACACAGGACAAAGATATGCCAGATGAGATGAAAATAAGGCACTCGCTTCAGCATATAAAACACTGTGCCCAATGAATAGAATGCACCGCCTATAAAGAGAAGAATTATCCCTCCGCGTTCAAGATTATTTATTATTCTGCCGATTACAATTACAATGAGCCAGCCCATTATCAGATAGAGTATTGTTGAAAAGGTCTTGAATCTACCTGCTGTAAATGCCTTGAACACAATCCCGAGTACTGCAAGACCCCACACAATGCCGAATACACCCCAGCCCCATGCGCCCTTTATTGTAATCAGTGCAAATGGAGTGTATGTGCCTGCAATAAGCAGGTATATGGATGAATGGTCAAGTATCCGGAATACCTTTTCAGCACGTGTTTTTGCCAGTGCATGATACAGTGTGGAATTGAGATACAGTATTACGAGTGTGCCCCCGTATATTGATGTTGATATCACATGCCACATATTGCCCCTCATTGCAGAGAGTATTATCAGTGCAATAAGACCGGCAATTGCGAGTATAAGACCTATGCCGTGTGCTACTGCGTGGAATACCTCTTCTGATACAGAGTATTCTCTCTTGTTCATACAGTGATTCTACATCAAAACAGTAAGTATGCAAGGGAGAGAATAGTCATGATTGATAGATTATTCAAAG
>JAXHVG010000248.1:0-3554 GCA_034189245.1 Caldifarciminota bacterium | reverse complement strand
TACTCCACTGTTACAAAGAATATTCTCGGTATTGAAGAGCTCCATAGGAATATTCTTTGTAACAGTGGAGTAAGCTGATTTGACCTCCAGATTGTACTTCCTTGAATACAGTGTCGGTATGAAGTAATTGACTGCAAATTCCCTTACTGTCCCGAAAGTGAAAAGAGCTTCTATCTTGTGTCTTCTCCTGAAGAGATCCTCAAAAGCAATACCGAGCCGAATCAGCCAGGTCTCCGGCAGATTGAATTCCGCACCTGCTGACGGCATTACAAGAAGCATTTCCTTTGCTGTGAGATGGAGGGTTACAGTATCAGAAACATTGCCGGTGCTTAATGACTCAATGTCAGCAAATTCCATGAATAATGAGTCGGTCTTCACTGCCTGAAAGAGTATTTTACCGAATATCTCCATGCGTCTGATATTCTTTACTGATTCTTCAAGTTCCATGAATGAAACAGTATCCCCACGAGAGACCGTTATCTGCTTCTTGATGAAACTGGGGTCAGTGTATGTATTGTTGACAATCTTTATATCACCCACTATTTCCGCATATAATGCAGTAAAAGCCATTAGTATTACAGTAAGCACAATAATCCTTCTCATATTACCGGTCTCCTTCAATTATTACATAATTATCTCTTATCTCTTCAATTGTGAAAGTATTGCCGTACAGCGCTTTCACAGTATCATCCATGTCAGACGGTCTCTTTATATCAATCAGTGCACCTTCCTTCAATGCAATGATTCTATCTGAAAAATTCAATGCAGTAACTATGTCATGTGTGACATAGAGTATCAATTTATCTTTTGAAAGTTTTCTGAGGAATTTCATGATCTCATATTTATGATGTATGTCTATGCTGCTGACAGGTTCATCAAGAAGCATTATACCGGAATCCTGAAAGAGAGCCCTGGCAATATGTGTCTTCTGAAGCTCACCGCCGCTTATTTCACTGATACTCTTATGCCTTAATCCATCCAGTTCAAGCTGCTTTACTGTACCTATCAATCTGTCATTAAGTGACGCAGACATGGTTGTGAAAAGCCCCATACGCCTGTACTGCCCGAATTCAATGAACTGCTCTACAGTGAATCCAAAATGGACAGCAGTGTCCTGAGGGACATAACTCCTCATATCAGCCATCTGTGCTGCCGAATAATCAGACAGTTCCCTGCTGTCTATCACAATGGAGCCCCTGTAGTTCTTCAGTATGCCGGCTATTATCTTTATCAATGTGCTTTTGCCTGCTCCATTGGGTCCCACAATGGCGAACAGGCCTCTCCGGGGTATATCCAGGGTCTCTATCTGCACAACATCCCTTTTGGCATATGCAAAGCGCAGATCCCTAATTCTGAACATCCTGCCCCCGCTTGAGTATATATATGAAGAATGGTATGCCCAGGAGTGATGTTATCACGCCTACAGGAATCTCCGCACTCATAACTGATTTTGCTATGAGATCGGATCCTGTTAGAAGCAGAGCACCGCCCAGTAGAGAGAACATATATACATGGAAAAATTTCATTGGCACAAATCTCCTTACAATATGAGGGACCATAATACCCACAAATCCTATTATGCCTGTAAATGCAACAACTGCAGATACTATAAAAGCAGTAATGACAAGTGATGAGAGTATCTCTTTCTTCACCTCAATACCCGATGTTTCAGCTATATCACTGCCTGAGGATATGATCTCCATTCTCTTTGCCCTTGATACAAGATACATGACAAGCAGTACAATAATTGCACATACAGTAATATAGAGGGGAATATATCCGGTAATGAACACCCTGTTGAGACTGCCCATAACAGTATAGAAGAATGACGATATTCCCTGCCTGAACACAATGTAGAGCACAGCCACACCGGCAGATGCAAATGAGCCTATCAGTATGCCTGCAATAATCATAGCATACCGCCGATTGCCCCCGGAAATTCCGGCAATAAATAATGTAAGGAAGAAGGCACCCAGCCCGCCCATGAATGAAAACAGCACAGAGACAATAATATTGCCCTCAAAGAGAATGCCGGCAACAGTGGTTCCCAGTACTGCTCCGCCTGAGATGCCCAGCAGATACGGATCAGCAAGCGGATTCTGCAGTATGCCCTGCATTATGGCACCTGACAGTGCAAGTACACTGCCTGTTATAAGAGCCAGTATAAGCCTGGGAAGGCGGATACTGAGTATTATGCTTGATGATGTGTCAAATCTCCATTGACTTCCTATAGTCAGATAGATGCCTGAGAGACAAACTATCAGTAAAAACATCACAAGATATTTAATCCTCAATGCTTTCAATATATCCCCTCAATATGTCTATTGCCTCAAGTAAACGCGGACCCGGCCTTGACAGGGCGTCAATCTCGCTGTCAGTTGAATAGATTATCCTGTTTTTTTTCACTGCCTCAATATGCGTCCATCCCATCCTGGAACTGATATCATGGTCTTTGCTCATTACAATTATTATATCAGGATTATAATCAATAATCAGTTCCTGAGAGACAGTTGAATAGGGTCCGGCAGAAGGAGTCATTATATCAAATCCCGCTGCTTTGAGTATGCTTCCGGCATAGGAATGCTCGGTTGCTGCCATCAGCGGATTATTGCTTATCTCAATATATACACTGCACTCTGCCCGGTTGAAGAGTTCAATAAGGGAATCAGCTGCCGGTTCTATATTTACGCCTCTATCTGCATCCGTAATCTCTGATAGATATTCCATACCTTCATGCACTGTTCTGTAATCTTCCATCGGGATATCAATATAATCAATACCCTGATTTTCAAGGAATAAAGCCTCATTATCAGTAAGATTACCGGAGAAAATGACAATATCCGGATTGATCCTCAATACCTCTTCAAAATTGAGTGATGTATAGCTGCCTGCAACAGGTATATGCGATAATCCCGGGAAATCACAATAATCCGTCCTGCCTGCGAGCTTATCCTTCTGTCCCAGATATATGAGTGACTCTGTAATATTGGGTGCTGCTGAAATAATACTCTCATAACTGAAGAGATGAATAGAAAAGAGAATGGGTATCAGCAGAATCAGGAGACTACTCTTTCTCAACTCTGCCCCTTATCTGCTTGACAAAAAAGCCCCTTGAAGAATAGAGCGGCTCCAGTTCTATATCAATATCATAAACACCACTGTCTTCTATCAGTTCACCTTCACTGTTCTTGAGGTCCCATACAATATGATTGATGCCGAGATTTCTCCTGAGGTATTTAGTCAATTGCCTTACAGTCTCGCCTTGATGTTTTATCTCTATCTTGACCCTGCACTGCTCTGTTGTATAAAGTGTTATCGTGAGACCCTTTGTGGAATCTGTTATTGTTGAGGGAGTGAGGGATTCTATCCATCCGTCCACACCGACCCAGTAGTATTGAAATCCGCTCTTCTCGCCGATAAACACCTGCCCGTATTTCCTGTATATGGTTATGCCCAGAGGTTTATAGAATTGTTTATCACCATATCCTTTACTGCCGAATGTGACAATATAATTGAGATCACTGTCAAATTTATGCACAACGGAATTGACAGAA
>JAXHVG010000247.1:0-2350 GCA_034189245.1 Caldifarciminota bacterium | reverse complement strand
GTAATATTTATTGACAAAGAAAACAAAGAATGTATTATAATGCTATAATATCAAATCAGGAGGTATAATGCTTGAGAAGGATTTGAATCAATTGGGTATCTTTAATTTCAATCATCTGTACAGGAATCTCAGCCCGCCTGAACTAATTGAATTTTCTCTTCAAATGGAAAAGACAGAGCTCTCCGATACCGGTGCATTATCCGTAAATACTGGGAAATATTCAGGCCGTTCCCCCAATGACAGATTCATTGTAGATGATGATTATACACATGAACATATCAACTGGGGGAATATCAACAAATCAATTACAAGAGAGCACTTTGACTATCTTTATCTGCTTCTTGTATCATATCTTCAGAACAAGGACATCTTTGTCTTTGACGGTTTTGTGGGCAATGACCCTGATTACAGGGTTCCGCTCCGTGTGATCAATGACCTTCCCTCGCAGAATCTCGCTTCAAGGAATCTTTTCATAAGGCCCTCTGAGAAAGAATTAAAAAACTTTGAGCCTGAATTCAATGTTATCTGCGCCCCGGATTTCCACGGCGATCCCGAAAGGGACAATATCAATTCAGAGGCATTTATCATACTGGACCTCAAGAGGAAACTCATTGTCATAGCAGGTTCATCCTATACAGGAGAGATAAAAAAGGCTGTATTCTCTGCAATGAATTACCTCTTGCCCTTCAGGGATGTATTCCCGATGCATTGTTCAGCCAATACGGACAGCAATGGAAATACCGCACTGTTCTTCGGACTGTCAGGAACAGGCAAGACGACACTTTCTGCAGACCCCGAAAGGAGGCTCATTGGCGATGATGAACACGGATGGAGTGATAATGGCATTTTTAATTTTGAGGGCGGCTGCTATGCAAAAACCATTAATCTGGACAAAGAGAAAGAACCGCAGATATATAATGCCGTGAAATTCGGCACACTCATTGAAAATATTGTTCTTGACCCTGTGACGCGTGAACCGGACTACACGGATGACAAATACACACAGAATACAAGAGCTGCCTATCCCATAGAATATATACCCGGTGCAGTAACGAGCGGCATTGGCGGGCATCCTTCAACAGTAATATTTCTTACAGCTGATGCATTCGGTGTCATCCCGCCCATATCCAAATTAACACCAAAACAGGCAATGTATCAATTTGTTCTGGGATATACATCAAAATTGGCTGGTACAGAGAGGGGTATTGTTGAGCCCCGGATGACATTCTCCATGTGTTTCGGTGCTCCTTTCATGATGCTGCATCCGGAACAATATGCACGCATGCTCAAGAAAAAGATAAATGAGCATAAAACAGATGTCTATCTTGTCAATACAGGATGGTCCGGAGGTCCTTACGGAACAGGTTCAAGGATTGACCTTCCCTATACAAGGAGCATGGTGAGGGCTGCAGTCAATGGGATATTCAGGGATATTGAATTTACCGAGGAGGATTTCTTCGGGCTTCATATTCCCGTGGAGTGTCCTGATGTACCATCGGATATTCTGAATCCGCGCAATACATGGGAAGACAAGGAAGCGTATGACAAGAAGGCAGGATTTCTTGCCGGTCAATTTGAAGAGCAGATGAAGAAATTGAATGTTTCATTTTAATGAGCAAGATATTTGCAGCTGCATCAGTCATAATCCTTGTATTATTATTTATTAGAAGAAAGAGGAGGAGGTTTTTTTTCAGCCTCTTTCTTCTGATCCTTATTTTCCTTATCATTATCATGCCCCGATTCTTAAACAGCAGCAAACGGAGCATTGTCATAGACAGCGGAGCTGTTTCATACAATACACACTTTGATTCAGTAAATAAGACTGATATGGTTAAAGAGAAGTACAGCAGGTATTATCCTGTTATTGTCTCAGACAATACTGATTACAGTGATCCCTCCCTTATTGTATTCAGTGACTCAAAAGGATATGACATCAGAGTTCACCGGGATGATATGGGTATTGACACTGCTTATTACACCAATGATTCAACCATTATAATTATCCGGAATTATTCCGGCCCATTCAGGCAGTGCTCATTAAGGGCAATGGGTAATGATACAATTGAAATGATTGCTGATTCATCTGTCCGACTGTCAGGTCATTATGATAGTATATTCCTCATGTCTGATGACCACAATAAATTCAATGAGTACTTCTACAGGGACAGCAGGCCCCGTATCATGATTATTGACACAGTATATTCAACTGAAATGCAGAGAAAGAGCAGATTGTTATCAGGTCTCTTTGATGAATGTGAATTTCTCTCCGGCATATACAGAAATGGAGATATTGTATCAATAACAGACAGTCCCGATGCCTTCATATCCCTTGCCGGAAGCATTAATATTG
>JAXHVG010000246.1:0-6749 GCA_034189245.1 Caldifarciminota bacterium | reverse complement strand
TACGCTATTGAATTAAGCAATGAGAATACAGAGTATCCCATGATAGTACTTGTAGCTTCAGGCGGTCATACGACTCTCTTTGAGGTTGATGTTGAATTTAATATGCGTGTTCTGGGCAGTGCACTGGATGATGCTGCAGGTGAAGCCTATGATAAATGCGGCAAGATGCTCGGATTTGATTATCCGGCCGGCCCCCGCATTGACAGTGAATCCGACAGTAATACGGATTTTGCTGATTTCCCTGTCTCCAGGCTGGAAGGGTATGATTTCTCATACAGCGGAATCAAAACAGCAGTAATGTATTATCTCAGGGATAAGGATAATGAAACAATCAGGGAAAACAGGAACTCAATAGCAGCATCAATTCAAAAGGCAATAAATGATCAGCTCATTGACCGCATTTCAAAGGCAGTGAAAAACAGAGATGCAGAGAATATTGGTATTGCAGGCGGTGTAGCTGCAAATTCTGATCTGAGGGAGAGACTTGCCCGATACGCTGAAATCAGCAATATCAAATTATTCATGCCTGCAAAAGCACTCTGCACTGATAATGCTGCAGGTACAGCCGGGCTTGCATACAGGAAATATCTCACAGGGGAGTTTGATGATATGTCAATGGAAGTTTATACACAACTTAAAAGAAATAAATGAGAGGAGGCAGTATGAAATATTTCAAATGTTCTGTCTGCGGGTATCTGCATAGAGGGGAAGAACCACCTCTACAATGTCCCAATTGCGGGGCATCTGCTGATCAATTCAGTTTATCTGACAGACCGGATGAAAAAATACACATGTTCTATGGTGAGAAAGTTGAATACGGGGATGAACCTGCTGTCAATCCGTTTTTCGGTAATTTCAAGTCATTATCACCATATATTTACAATCTGCCGCCGCATAAAGGCATACCACTGCACAAGCATCCTTCAAATGACGAATTGTTTTTTATTATCAAAGGAAAGATCAGATTTACAATTGGAGAGAGGGTCATTGAGGCTGATCAGGGAGATATACTGAAAGCAGATATGGGTACAGCACATGATTTTACAAATATCACGGGTGAAGCAGCTTCATTTTTGTCAGTGAAGGGACCCAAGCCTGTCAAAACAGTAAAAATTCAAAAGGAGGAATAATATGACAAAGAAATTGGAGATCTATAAGTGCAATATATGCGGAAATGTTGTTGAGGTCTTTACTGCAGGAGACGGAGCTCTTGTATGCTGCGGAGAGGAGATGCAGCTTATGGAAGAGAAGCAGAAGGATGAGGGCAAAGAGAAACATGTACCATTCATAGAAACACAGTCCGGTGAAACAATTGTAAAGACGGGCGAGGTGCCCCATCCCATGACAGAGGAGCATCACATAGAGTGGATAGAGGTATATACAACAGATCAGATGGAGAAGAAGTGTTTTGAAAGCGGGGACAGTCCTATTATAAAAATGCATTCTGATGATATTGTAAAGGCAAGGTCTTACTGCAATATTCACGGTTTATGGGCAAAGGAGTCAGATGCATTGAAAATAATTGAAGTGGAAAATTATGAGAAGGATCAGCTTATTCTCATGGCACTTAAGTCAGAGATTGATTCAGAGTCAATATACAGGGATCTTGCAGAAAGGACAGAGAATGCATTTCTCAAAACCAAGATGACATTCCTTGCTGATGAGGAGAAGAAACACAAGGAATATTTTGAGGAATTGTTCAATGAGATGTTCCCGGAGAAGAATATTGAATTACCGGAAGATGATTTTGCACCTCTGCCTGATATTGACCTGAATAAGGAACAGCCTGTCAGTGAGATAATGAGGAAGGCAATGCTTGTAGAGGAAGCAGCCCATGATTTTTATATGGAATTGTCTCATGTATTTGCAGAAAGCAAGAAGCTTGCCAATATGCTCAAATTCTTCGCATCAATGGAAATGATACATTATGCCATATTGAAGAATGAAGCTGAAAATATTGAAAGAGATGAGGACTATCTTGCTGAGTGGCCGATGATACATGTCGGTCCGTAAATATTATTGATATAGATGAGGTCTGCATAATCTCAGAGCACTGAATGCCCGGTTATGGACAGGTTTTTGCAAATGTACTTAGAGAACTGTTTACCTCTTGAATTATTCACCATAGGCAGACCTATTCAATTGATCTATGTTTGAACAATAACGGCGGTCTTGATTTCTCTCAATGGTAATATATAATCAATGTAAAAGGAATATCTATGAACACAAAGAAATGGAAAAACACATTAAACAGGAAATTCAATAAACCGTTGAACAGAAAAGAGATTGCCGGTATATTGCATGTAAATCCGGGAAACAAGTCATTCCGCGAATATATTGAGACACTGATACTGACTGGAAGTATAATTGAACTGAAAAACGGCAAACTGGGTTATGCTGCAAAGATGAATATGATGAGCGGGATTATTGATGTCAATCCCAAGGGATTCGGATTTGTATCACCTGATGACAGGAGTGAGGACATCTATATACCCATGCACAATATGTACACTGCAATGGACAAGGACAGGGTGCTTGTAAAGATAATACGTGATCAGGCGCATAAGAAGAGAGAGGGCAAAATCGTATCTGTTCTTGAAAGACATACTGATAAACTCACAGGGAAATTGATAAGGGGAAACCGATATCTCTATGTAATTCCGGATGACAAGAATATTGTTAAGAATATATTCGTTGTTAATGAGCCTGACAAGGAGTGGATCAATAAGCGTGTAGTGGTGCATCTTCTTCAATGGACAAGTCCCAAGAGGAATCCCGAAGGTGAGGTTCTTGAGCTCCTTGAGTTTGATAATAAAACCGATCTTCACAGCAAGATGATACTGATTGAAAATGGTTTTGACGATGCATTCCCCGACGATGTGCTTGATTATACAGCAGGCATTGGATTTGATGTCAATGAGGATTTGAAGAACAGGAGAGATCTCAGAGAAAAGACAGTTATAACGATTGACCCGGAGACAGCAAAGGATTTTGATGACGGGGTTTCTGCTGAAATGAAGGGGAATAATTTCCTTATTGGAGTACATATTGCTGATGTATCGTATTTTGTGAAGGATAAATCGCCTGTTGACAATGAAGCGTACAGGAGAGCCACAAGTGTCTATCTTGTTGATAAGACAGTTCCCATGCTCCCTGAAAAACTCTCCAATGATCTCTGTTCTCTCAATCCTGATGAGGATAAATACGCCATGTCCTGTATGTTTGAGATGAATAATGAAGGTAATATTGTTGATTATGAGATATTCCCTTCAGTAATAAGAAGCAAGAAACGGTTTGATTACGGGGAAGCGCAGGATGTCATTGATTCAAAGACCTCCTCGCCATTCAGAAAAGACCTTATACTGCTTAACAAGGCAGCCTTAATACTGAGGAAGAAATACAAGTCTCAGGGCAAGATTGACTTTGATAAACCTGAAGCGGAAATTATTCTCAATGAGAACAAAGAACCTGTGGATATTCATCAGAAGAAACGTCTGGATACACATAAATTGGTTGAGGATTTCATGGTCACTGCAAACAGTATTGCAGCCCGTCATATCAGTCAGTCAAAAACACAGTCAATATACAGAACCCATGAAGTGCCGGATGAGGAAAAACTCAATGCCATGACAAATATGGTAAGTAAATTCGGCTACAAATTGAAGAAACCCACACCGGCAAACATACAGGCAATGCTGGAAAAATCAAATAATTCAACAAATGAATTTCTCATAAAAGAGACAGTGCTCAAATCAATGAAAAGGGCAAAATATTCAATAGATAATCCCGGTCATTACGGACTGGGACTCCGTTTCTACACCCATTTCACATCCCCTATAAGGAGATATCCCGATTTGATGATTCACAGGATATTGAGGGCATTGGGCAGGGCTGGGAAATCTTCCCCGGGCAATCTTGAACTGATTGCAAAGCATTCATCTGAACGCGAATGGGCTGCGGAAAAAGCTGAGAATGATTCAGTTGATATTGCCAAAATGACATTTATTGCTGACAATGTCCAAAAAACTTATGACGGCATCATAGCTTCAGTAACTTCATTCGGTATCTTTATCCGGCTCAGTGATATAATGACGGACGGGCTTGTCAGATTCCGCGATCTTGATGATGATTATTATAAAATAGAAGAAGACGGATTCTCTGCAGAGGGTGTTCATACAGGGAAGAAGATAACAGTCGGGGACAATGTAACTGTAGCAGTAAAGAGTATTGACCCCGAAAAGATGAAGCTTGATCTTGCTATTGTAAATTATGAGAAAAGGCAGCAATAATGGAGGAAATATGAAAGAGGGTTTGACATTTGATGATGTTCTTTTAATACCGGGCCGGTCATCCGTACTGCCTTCCGATGTAAGTCTGAATACATCATTTACACGGAATATCAAACTCAACATACCTGTTGTATCAGCTGCAATGGATACTGTAACTGATCATAATATGGCTATATCAATCGCCAAAGAGGGCGGAATAGGTGTAGTTCATAAGAATATGTCTATTGAAAGGCAGGCTGAGGAGATAAAAAAGGTCAAGAGATATGAATCAGGTATGATCACCAATCCTCTGACAGTCCGTCCTGATCACAGTCTGGCTCATGCAAAGGGAATAATGAAAGAATACCATATATCCGGTCTTCCTGTTGTAGACAGCAGCAATATTCTTGTGGGGATACTGACAAGAAGGGATTTACAGCTGGAGGATCAGCTCAACAGAAAAGTCAAGGAGAGGATGACATCAGAAAAACTCATAACAGCCGGTGAAGGAACAGGTATTGATGAGGCAAAGAATATACTGAAAAAACACAAAGTGGAGAAACTGCCTATAGTTGATAAAGACGGAAAACTTCTGGGCCTTATCACAATAAGGGATATTCTCAATGAAATAGAATTTCCATTTGCCTGCAAGGATTCAATGAGCAGGCTTATGGTGGCAGCAGCAGTGGGCCCCGGCAGTGATTCACTGCAAAGAGCTGATGCACTTGTATCTTCAGGAGTTGACTGTCTTGTGATTGACACTGCTCACGGCCATTCGGAGAATGTCATGAAGACCGTATCCAGGATAAGAAAAAAGTACACTGATATTGATATTGTTGCCGGTAATATAGCAACAGCAGAAGCTGCCAGGGATTTGATAGAACTGGGGGTGGATGGACTGAAGGTGGGTATCGGACCTGGATCAATCTGTACGACAAGGGTCATAGCGGGTATTGGCGTGCCGCAGCTGACAGCTATACTGGATGTTGTTGAAGAAACAGGCGGCGATATCCCGGTAATTGCTGATGGCGGTATCAAATATTCCGGTGATGCGGTAAAGGCGCTTGCTGCAGGTGCTGACAGTGTCATGATTGGCTCTCTGTTGGCAGGTACAGATGAAGCTCCCGGAGAAACGGTGCTTATGGATGGAAGGAAATACAAGGTTTACAGGGGTATGGGTTCTATCGATGCTATGAGGGACGGTTCATCAGACAGATACTTCCAGAATGACACAAGCAAACTTGTTCCGGAGGGTATTGTCGGAAGGGTCCCGTATAATGGCCGGGTATCGGAGATCGTATTCCAGCTGACAGGCGGTATAAGATCAGGTATGGGATACTGCGGAGCAGGTGATATTGCGGGTCTGCAGAGAACAAGGAAGTTTGTGAGAATTTCCGGAGCAGGACTAAGGGAATCACATCCGCATGATGTGATTATCTCCAAGGAATCACCCAATTATGAACCGCCTGAGAGAAACAGGAGCTGAGTATGATAGATGGTGATATGTATGTTGAAGATATTGTCAGCAATTATCCGGATGCAGTTAAATTCCTCATGGACAGGGATATCATATGCATCAAATGCGGAGCCCCTGTATGGGGGACTCTCAATGAACTGCTTGAAGAACAGAATGTTGAGAACATTGATGCATTTATCCGGGAATTAAATGATTATATCCTTCATAAAGATGATTAAGATAATTGTTATTGAAAAACTCACGGATAAGACAATTCTGCAGACAACAGTTTCGGCGGAACAGTATAAAAGTATAATTGAAAAATACACCGAAACATTTCCAAGCAAATATTATGATATAGTCATTACCGGGAATTCTGAAGAAGAGGATACGGAAGGGAACTCTGCTGATATAAAAGAAATTATTTCACGCATCCTCAAACCTCTATGGTTTTTTGCCATTCCTCTATTGAATATTGTTCTAATCTATATTATTGTACATGGTGCTGATATATTTGCAGTCTCACTTATTATAATACTCACAGTCATAATGATAATGGGCAGTATACTCATTATAAGGAGCAGGGATTGAATATTCTCATTATCAACTGGAGGGATATATATAATCCCCTCTATGGCGGAGCTGAGATCCATATAACAAAAATAGCCGATTACCTGAAAAAGTCCCACAATATATTCTTTCTCACTTCTCATTACAGCGGCACACCGTATTTTGAGAAACGCAATGGCATCAATTATATCAGAATGGGCAATGAATATCTCTTCAATTACCCGGTATATGCACATTTGAAGAGAGTAATCAGATATTACGGCATTGATTTTATTATTGAGGATATAAATAAAATCCCCTTCTATACTCCGCTTCTCACATCAAAACCTCAGCTCACTGTTGTTCCCCATATATTCGGTGAATCCATTTTTGAACAGACCAATCCGGTATTTGCGTCTTATGTCTATCTGGCGGAAAAACCCATACCTTATGTATATAAAGACAAGCAGTTTGAG
>JAXHVG010000245.1:0-3046 GCA_034189245.1 Caldifarciminota bacterium | reverse complement strand
GGAAGGAGTGTTCTGAATGATTTTCTCATAGAGTACGGGGGCAGTCTGAAGCTGAAGGGCAAGCAGGATGCAATCCCCTATTACATATTGAGAGAACGGAGGAAATCCGGCGGTGCATTATTCTTTGAGAATCAGTTTGTGGGCAGAGAAGAGGAGATTGACTCAATCAATTCATTTATTGATAAAATACATAAAAAGGGTTCAACAGGCTTAATCAATATCGTCGGTGAGGCAGGTATAGGGAAAACACGATTAATCTATATGCTGCAGTCAGAACTGAGAAATTATAAAATGATTTACCTCAAATGTGATGAGATACTGGCCAAAAGCCTCAATCCCATTGAATCATTCTTTGAATATATTTTTGAGATTTCGGGTGATGACAATGATACAAACAGCAAGGAAATATTTAACGAACACTTCTCCGGACTTATCAATTCTGCTAAAAGGGATGAAAACAGTCAATATCTCACTCATCAGCTGTCAAGATTGAAGTATGTGATTAAGGGCTTTATGGGAATTGATAAGAATGCTGCTTACCGGCTACTTGACGGTAAAGCCCGTTTCACCAATATACTGCTATCATTCATATATCTGATGAAGATTATTGCAGGCAGTCAAAAACTCTTCATTGTAATTGATGATTTCCAGTGGATTGATGCAGACACACACTCTGTAATAAGCGATATGCTCAATCAGATCAGCAATGAATACCCTCTGATATGTCTGTTGCAGAGGCCTGACAGCGGCATTGATATATCCTCATTAAAACCGGACAATACAGAACAATTGAATATTCATCTGAAGAGATTTTCACATATTGATAATACTGCATATATAAAGAGTCTCCTTCCTTATAAACCTGACAGGCATCTCAGCAATGTCATAACAGAGATGTCAGAGGGTAATCCATTCTATATAGAGCAAATTGTGCTGTATCTTCTGGAACACAATTTGATTGATTATTCCAATGAACAGTCTGTTCTGAAAACGACAAATTTTGATATCCCGTCAGGTATATCAGGTATAATCATATCCAGAATTGATAAATTATCAAATGATATGAAGCAAGCAATAAAATATGCCTCAGTTCTGGGGAGAGAGTTCAATATCAAAATACTTTCCGATATGCTGAAAAAAAATACAATTGACAATTATCTCAAGAAGGGAAATACCGAGAGGATATGGGACCCCCTGACAGAGATTCAGTATATTTTCAAGCATGCATTGATAAGGGAAGCAGTATATAAGATGCAGATGACTAAGAGGCTCACACAGCTTCATCTCACTGCAGGCAATATTATTGAGGAACATTACAGGCATGATGCCCGGATGTACTCTAATCTGTCATATCATTTTGAGAAAGGCAAGTCCGGAGAAAAGATGCTCTTCTATACAAAAAAAGCAGCTGAATATGCTGCAGATAATTACATGAATATGGAAGCAATAGATATGTACACCAAATTCATAGAACATGAAAAGGACCCTGAAAGTATTCATTGGGCTGTATTGAAACGCGGAGAGATATTTGAAATAACCGGGGAATGGGGAAAGTCAATTGAGAACTATGAACAGGCGCTTGAATACAGCAGTAAAAAGAATAATAGAGAGATGCTCGCAGAATCATATAACAGGAAAGGATTCATACTGCACAGAATGGGCAATAATGATGAAGCATTGAGATGTTTATCCCAGGCAGAAGGAATATACAGAACTGAAAACATGACAAGGGGTCTTGCAACAGTACATAATAATCTCGGCAGTGCCTGTATGGAGCTTAATGATATGGAAAAATCAGAGTATCATTTCAAGAAATGTCTGGACATCTTAAACAGTAGTGATCAAGATAAGGAGAATTTGATGGTCGTGATGTTTGCTCATAATAATCTGGGACTCTATTATCAGAGAAAACATGATCTGGATAATGCCTCTCTGCATTACAAGAAGAGTCTGGACATTGCCCATAAACTTAAATTCAGGAGGAATCTGGCAAGCCTGAATTTCGGCAATATAATGTATCTCAAGGGTGATATTGAAAAGGCTGAGTCGTATTACAATAAAGCGAAAGAGAATGCAGAGCAGATCGGAGACAGACACCTTTTGAGGGTGATAATGAATAATCTCGGGGCTATTGCAACTGCCAGATGCGAATATGAACAGGCAATGGATATATACAGAGAGGCGCTTTCACTTGCAGAGAATATGAATGACAGACAGGGTATAAGAATACTCAGCCAGAATATAGGGGAGATAGATTCCTATCTCGGCGATTATGACAATGCTGAAAAGTATATGAGAAGAGCCATTGATACAGCAAAAGGTCTGAGTGATAAAAAAGCAATGGGGACAGCAAATGGGAAACTCGGCATAATATTATTTGAACAGGGGCTCTTTTCAAAGAGCATTGATTATCTTAAAAGAGGCATTGAACTGTCCATGGAGTCGGAGAATTATTCTGCAGCATTTGAATTGCTTTTCCGGGTATCCCTGATTTACAGTCAGATGAAGAGAATTGAGGAGACAGATAAGGCGCTTCAGAAGATGAAGAATATTCCCCAACAATTCATTGAAGGTGACTCCAAGTACTGTATCCCTATTATTGAGGCATATATAAAGTATATGAATGGGAAAACAGACAGTGCATATAATGCAGCGCAGTCAGTAATAGACAATTTCAAGGATACGGAGGGTGCAGCAATTGCCAATATGCTGCAGTATGAGATCAATGGACGCAGTGCAAAAAGAGCAGAAGCACTTGATATCTATAGGAGGATTTATAAAAAAAGACCCATAGCATATTATAAAAGTATTATTGATTCAATGATTCGGGATATGGGTTAACCCCTATTCCTTTCATTTCATTTGAGCGAATATATCCTCTAATGTATCCCTTGTCATATCAATATTCCTGCGGGAGGCAGTTGAGATAATACTGCTTATGACACCCTCATCAATATCCGTGATTCCGGCATCCTCAAGTGATACAGGGGAATCAAATGATGCGAATGTTTCTTTGAACTTCCTGACAGTTTCCTCCGCATTATCC